>JBKOZW010000137.1:0-8362 GCA_046726095.1 Actinomycetota bacterium | reverse complement strand
GGGCGGCCGCGCGCACCGCCGGTCCCCGGCGGGGGCGCGCCCGACTCGTGTTCGCGCTGGACGGCTCGATCGAGGCGACCGGGGACGTCGTCACGCCCCTCGCGGCCGCCCTCGCCGACGCGAGCGTCGGCGTGTGCGGGCCGTTCGGGATCGTCACGACCGACCTCCGTGGATTCGACGAAGCGCCGGGGCCAGGCCCGTGCGACGCGGTGGAGGGCTACCTGATGGCGTTCCGGCGGGACGTCCTGGCCGAGGCCGGTCCGTTCGACGAGAAGTTCACCTGGTACCGGACAGCCGACATCGAGTGGTCGTTCCGCGTGAAGGACGCCGGCTATCGATGCGAGGTCGTGGAGGCGCCGGTCGCCAAGCACGAGCACCGCATGTGGTTCGAGACACCTGCCGACGAGCGCGCCAAGTGGTCCAAGCGCAACTTCTACCGGTTCCTGGATCGGTGGCGCGATCGCTGGGACCTGGTCCTGAGCGGCGAGCCGGACAAGCCCGGCTAAGGAAGGGGCTGCCCGGCCGAGCCGGGGCCGCCCTTTCCGCACTCTCGCGTCAGTCCGCGGGGATCGGCGGCGCCGGCGGGATCAGTGGCGCGGGCGCCGGCCGGGGTGCGTGCAGCGGCGCCGGCTTCGCCGCCACCGCTGCTGCGGCCTGCTCGTCCAGGTCGCGCCGGGCGGCCTCGGGATCGGGGATCGGCTTGGAGCCGGTCGCGTAGGCCTCCAGATCGTCGCCGTCGATCGTCTCGACGACGAGCAAGAGCTCACGGAGCCCGTCCAGGAGGTCGCGCCGGTCCTTGAGGATCCGATCGGCCTTGTCGTGGGCTTCATCCAGCAACCGGCGGGTCTCCTCGTCGATCAGATGCGCCGTCTCGCCCGAGATCTTGGGCTGCTGCCAGAAGGTGTTGGGATCGTCCCGGCCGAGCGACAGGGGACCGACCTTCTCGCTCATCCCGTACTCGGCGACCATGGCCCGCGCGATCTGCGTTGCCTTCTCCAGGTCGTTCTGCGCGCCGGTGGAGACCTCGCCGAACACGAGCTCCTCGGCGACGCGGCCTCCCATCGCGAACGCGAGCATGTCCTTGAGCTCTGGCTCGGTCGCCATGTACCGGTCCTCGAGCGGCCGCGTCATCGTCAGCCCCAGCGCGGCCGTTCCGCGGGCGATGATCGTGACGCGGTGCACCGGGTCGAGGTTCTCGCAGAAATGGGCGACGAGCGCGTGACCCATCTCGTGTGCCGCCACGCGGACCTTCTCGCGATCGCTGATCACCCGGGACTTGCGTTCGAGACCCATCGAGGCGCGGTCGATCGCTTCCTCGAGTTCGGCCATCGTGACCGCGTTCTTCTCACGGCGCGCCGCGAGCAGGGCCGCCTCGTTGACCACGTTCTCCAGGTCGGCGCCCGTGAACCCGGGGGTGCGCTGGGCGATCGTCCGCAGATCATCCGAGGGGTCGAGCGCCACGCCGCGCGCGTGTACGCGGAGGATCTCCTCGCGCCCGCGCAGGTCCGGGGGATCGACGACGACCTGGCGGTCGAACCGGCCGGGCCGGACGAGCGCCGGGTCCAGGACGTCGGGGCGGTTGGTCGCGGCCATGATGATGACGCCCTTGGACGAGTCGAACCCGTCCATCTCGACGAGCAGCTGGTTCAGCGTCTGCTCTCGCTCGTCGTGGGCGCCGAAGCCGGCGCCCATGACGCCCGAGCGCCCCTTGCCGATCGTGTCGATCTCGTCCAGGAACACCAGCGCGGGCGCCTTCTCCTTGGCCTGCTGGAAGAGCTCCCGGACGCGCGCGGCTCCGAGCCCGACGAACATCTCCACGAACTCCGACCCGCTCATGAAGAAGAACGGGACGTTCGCCTCACCGGCGACGGCTCGGGCCAGCAGCGTCTTGCCGCATCCGGGAGGGCCGAGCAGCAGCACGCCCTTGGGGATGCGCCCGCCGAGCCGCTGGTACTTCTTGGGGTTCTTCAGGAACTCGACGATCTCCTTGAGCTCCTCCTTTGCCTCGTCCACGCCCGCGACGTCGGAGAACGTCGTCTTCATCTCCTTGCGGTCGTAGATCTTGACCTTGTTCTTCCCCATGTTGAGCGGGTTCGCGGCCCCGCCGCCGACGCGACGGAACAGGAAGTAGTACGCGAGGCCCATCAGGATCACCAGCGGGAGGATGCTCGCGAGCAGCGAGAACCACGGGCTGGGCGTCGTCATCTTCACGTCGACGTTGTGGTCGGTCAGGAAGGTGACCTCGTCCTGGGTCTGGAAGTTGTTCGCGAGCGTGGTCGTGAAGGACACGTCCTGCTGCTGCGAGTCGGTATACGTGCCCGTGATCGAGTTGTCGGAGATGGTGACCGACCTGACCTGGCCGTCGGTGACGAGCGTCCGATACTGCGTGTAGGAGATCGGCTGCTTCGATGCCGATGAGAACCACTGGTTGAAGGCGAGCAACGCGAGCACGACCAGGGCGATCAGGATCCACGGCGTCAACCGGGTCCGGGGCGCGATCGGTCCCGGACCATCGGATCCGGGACGTCGAGGGGGCATCCTGTCATTGTCGGGCATGGTCACATCATGGCATCCACCTCTCCTATCGACATGCAGGGGCGATACCCTGACGGTCCATGGCGCAGACGGCTCAAGACGATCCCGCCCTCCGCGAACGGTTCGAGCGTGACGTGCTCCCCCTGCTTCCGTCGCTCTACGGCGCCGCGCTGCGCCTCACCCGCAACCCGGCGGACGCGGAGGATCTGGTCCAGGAGACCTACCTCCGCGCGTACCGCGGATTCGCAGGGTTCAAGGAGGGGACCAACCTCAAGGCGTGGCTCTACCGCATCCTGACGAACAGCTTCATCAACACCTACCGGAAGAAGCAGCGGGAGCCGCAGACCGTGGAGGGCCCGGACGACGCCGACGAGTGGTACCTCTTCGACCGTCTCGGGGGACAGAACGTCGAGGGGTCCGCGGAAGAAGAGGTGCTCGACCGGATCCCGGACGAGGCCGTGAAGGCGGCGCTCGAGTCGTTGCCCGAGAACTTCCGGATGCCCGTCCTGCTCGCGGACGTTGAAGGCTTCTCCTACAAGGAGATCGCCGAGATCATGGATACCCCGATCGGAACCGTGATGAGCCGGCTCCATCGGGGAAGGAAAGCGCTGGAGCGCGCGTTGTGGGAAACAGCCAAGGAACGGGGACTTGTCGATGATTGATTGCGGGCCCGAGTGCCAGGAAGCGCTGCGAGAGCTCGAGCGTTTCCTTGACCGCGAGGTTGACGACGTGATCCGGATGAAGGTGGAACGACACCTCTCCGGGTGCAACCCGTGCACCGACAAGCTCGAGTTCCGCGTCCATCTCAGAGCGCTGATCCAGGCCAAGTGCTCCGAACGCGAGCTCCCGGCCGGTCTCGAGGAGCGGGTCCGTCGGGTGCTGACCACGTTCGAGGGTGGTGCCCAGCCCGGCTGAACCGACGGCTCCTCGGGGCGCCTCGGCGGGTGCAACGCTCCACGACTTGCGGCAGACTCCACCTCCGGAGACGGACGAAGGTGGGATGAGGGATGGAACGACTCGGGACCCTGTTGCTCATCTGGGCGCACCCGGATGACGACATCTACACGAGCGCCGGCATCATGGCCGCGGCAGCGCGTGCCGGCGATCGTGTGGTCGACGTGACCGCGACCCGCGGCGAGGGCGGGTCGATGGACGAGGAACGGTGGCCACCCGAGTCGATGGCGGAGGTCCGGACCGCCGAGCTGCTCCGCTCCCTGGAGATCGTCGGCGTGGGGGAGCACCGCTTCCTGGAGGGCCCGGTCGACGTCGACATGCAGGCGCACCTCGATGAGTCGGGCGCCGAGCAGGTGAAGGCGATCATGGCGGACGTCGACCCGGACACGGTGATCACCTTCGGTCCCGACGGCATGACCGGTCACCAGGGACACAAGGACGTGAGCCGGTGGACCACCGACGCGTTCGAGGCGGTCGCGAAGCCCGGCGCCCGGCTGCTCTACGCGACGCAGACGCCGGAGTGGACCGCCGAATGGGCTCCGAAGCTGGAGCGGTTCGACATCTTCCTCCCGGGGACCCCCCCGGAGACCCCGATCGAGGAGCTCGCGATCAACTTCGTGCTTCCATGTGATCTCCGCGATCTCAAGTTCGAGGCGATCGCCGCGCACGAGAGCCAGGTCGAAGCGCTGATGGAGGTCTTCGGACGCGACCTGATGCTTGCGCTCGGCGAAGAGAACTTCCGGCCCGGCGCGGTGAAGGCCTAGGTGGTGAGCGGATGACGATCGACCGCCCCTACGTCTCTCCTCGGGTCGGCGTGCTCTCCGACGCGATCGGTCGTTTCGTCGGTTGGGCAAGCCAGCCGGAGGTTCGGGCCGCGAGCGGGCCCGACGTGTCCAACTTCATGTTCGGCAATCCCCACGACATGGCGCCCCAGAGCTACGTCGACGCGCTGGTGTCGGGGTCGACCCCGAAGGCGGCCGACTGGTTCGCGTACAAGATGAACGAAGTGGCCTCGCTGGAGGCCGTCGCCGCGAGCCTGAGGGATCGCTTCGGGATGGGCTTCGTGCCCGAGGACGTCTTCATGACGAACGGCAACTTCTCGGGCTTGTCCGTCTGTCTGCATGTCGCGTCCGCTCCGGGCGACGAGATCGTGTACGTGTCGCCGCCGTGGTTCTTCTACGAGACGCTGATCCTCGAGGCGGGCGCCACGCCGGTCCGTGTGCTCGCGGACCCGTCGTCGTGGGATCTGGATCTGAACGCGATCGCCGATGCGATCAGCCCCCAGACGGCGGCGATCATCGTGAACTCGCCGAACAACCCGACCGGGCGGATCTATCCACGCGAGACGCTGGATGGGTTAGCGGCGCTCTTGACCGAGGCGAGCGAGCGGAACGACCGGCCGATCTACCTGTTGTCCGACGAGGCCTACAACCGGATCGTCTTCGACGGCCGGGCCTATCCGACGCCGGTCGCCCATTACCCCTGGTCGTTCTACATCTACACGTACGGCAAGACGCACCTGGCGCCGGGGCTCCGGCTCGGATTCGTGGCCTTGCCGCCGAGCATGCCGGGTCGTGACGAGCTGCGGGAGCCGTTCCTCCTGGAACAGGTCGCGCTGGGGTGGGCGTTCCCGGTCGCCCCGCTGCAGCATGCGATCGCGGATCTGGACCGCATCTCGGTCGACGTCGATCGGCTGCAGCGACGGCGCGATCTCCTCGTCGGGGCGCTTCGGGAGCAGGGGTACGACGTCGTCGAGCCCGAGGGGACGTTCTACATCATCGCCCGGTCTCCGATCCCCGACGATCAGGCCTTCTTCGACATCCTCGTCGCGCACGACGTCTACGTCCTTCCCGGGTCGGTCTTCGAGATGCCCGGTTGGTTCCGGCTCTCCGTGACGGCGAGCGACGAGATGTGCGAGCGGGCCGTGCCGACGTTCGCGAAGGCGATCCAGGAGGCGCGGTCGTGAGCCCCGCCACGTTTGCGTTGCTCGGCGCGGGCGAGTTCGAGCCGTGGCACGACGACGTGGATCGCTGGCTCCTCGAGCGCGCGGACGGGAACGGCAGCGTCCTGATCTCGCCGGCCGCGGCCGCGCCGGAGGGGGACGGTGTGTTCGACTCCTGGGCGAACAAGGGTCTCGTCCACTACGAGCGGCTCGGCGTCCCGGCCCGCGTGCTCCCGCTGAAGACGCGCGAAGACGCGGGGCGCGCCGACGTCCTCGCCATGGTGGACGACACATCCGTGATCTTCTTCTCGGGCGGCAACCCCTGGTACCTGGCCACAGTGCTGACCGACACGCCGCTGTGGTCACGCCTGCGCGAACGGATGATGGACGGTCTCGCGTACGCGGGGTGCAGCGCCGGCGTTGCGTGCCTGACGGAGATGACCTACGACAGTGCGACGCAGGACTTCGAGCAAGTCTTCAAGCCCGGCCTGGGCTACGTCCGGAACACACTGTTCGCGCCGCACTGGGACATCGTGGATGCGTGGATCCCCGGCGCGCAGGCGGCGATCACGGCCGCCGCCCCGCCCGACGGTGTGCTCGTCGCGCTCGACGAGAACACCGCGATGGTCGGCGACGGCGCGGCATGGACGGTCCACGGCCGCCAGGGCATCCACGTGTACCGCGGCGGGAGCTGGACGGATCACGCGGCGGGCGTCTCCTTCGATCTCGCGTTGGTGTGAGGGTGGCCCCGCTCACGCGCGACGCACCGATCGAGGACCGGGCTCCGGAGGTGATCCGGATCCTGAGCGATGCCTACCCCGACGCGAAGGTGGCTCTGCACTTCACGAGCCCGCTGGAATGCCTGATCGCCACGATCCTGTCGGCCCAGTGCACGGACGAGAAGGTCAACGAGGTCACGTCGACCCTCTTCGTGAAGTATCCGAACGCCGAGGCGTACCTGGCGGTCCCCGAAGACGAGCTCCGCGCGGACATCAAGCCGACCGGGTTCTTCAACCAGAAGGCGGCCTCGATCCGCGCCGCCTGTCAGCGGATCGTCGAGGTCTACGGCGGCCAGGTCCCCGGCACCATGGAGGACCTGCTCACGCTGCGTGGCGTCGCTCGGAAGACCGCCAACATCGTGCTCGGGAACTCCTTCGGGATCGTCGAGGGGATCGCCGTCGACACCCACGTGAAGCGGCTGGCCAACCGGATCGGTTTCAGCACCGAGTCCGACCCCAGCAAGATCGAGCAGGACCTGATGCGCCTGATCCCTCGCGAGCGGTGGTTCCCGTTCACGTACGTCCTGATCGACCACGGGCGAGCGCTCTGCCACGCGAAGAAGCCCCGGTGCACCGAGTGCCCGATCGAGCCCCTGTGTCCTGCGAGCCAGGCCTGAGCGTTCCTCAGACAGCCGGCTCGAGCTCGCGGCCGACCTCGAGGGCGCGGCGCCGCGACCGGCGGATCTCCCGCCGCTCCTCCTCGTCCAACCCGCCCCAGACCCCTGCGTCCTGGTACGTCGCGAGCGACCACTCGAGGCATTCGGCTCGCACAGGGCAGGAGCGACATACGCTCTTGGCACGGGCGGTCTGCTCGGCGGCGGGCGGTGAGGTTCCGATCGGGAAGAAGAGCTCCGGGTCCTCGCCGATGCACGCCGCGCCGGAGAGCCACCACATCTCGTCCGGGTCGTGTCTGAATCTTCGTTCAGTCATGGTGCGTGCGGGTCTCTGCTTGGGGTCAAACCTCCCGCGTAGGGGCGACGATAGTGTCTGAATGGCCGTTCAGTCAAGCGTGGGGAGGGACGGTCGTCGCGCACCGCGGCGATTCGGCGCACGTCCCGGAGAACACGCTCGAGGCCTTCGAGTCGGCGGTCCGCTCCGGCGCCGAGGCGGTCGAGTTCGACGTCCGGATGACCGCCGACGGCATCCCGGTGGTGATGCACGACGCGTACGTGGATCGCACGACGGACGGCTCGGGCCGGCTGAGCTCGATGACCCTCGAGCAGGTCCGGACGCTCCGGATCGCGCTGCCCGGGGGCGGCTCGGCCGGCGTGCCGACGCTCGAGGACGTGCTGCGGTCGCTCGCCGGCCGTGCCGCCGTCGACATCGAGATCAAGAACGTTCCCGGCGATCCGGATTTCGATCCGAACCGTGAAGATGCCGTCGAGGCGACGATCGCCGCGATCGACGCGGTCGGCTTCGACGGACCCGTCATCGTGTCGAGCTTCAACCCGCTCTCGATCGCTCGGTCCCGCGACCTGGCTCCGCGGATCCCGACGGGACTGCTGACCGATCCGTCGGTGGATGCCGAGGCAGGCTTCGTGTTCGCGAAGGACCAGGGGTACGCGTGGCTGCTGGCGTTCGCCCGCGCCGTGGTGGACGCTCCGGCGGGCTTCGCGGAACGCGTGCACGAGGGCGGGCTCCGGCTCGGGACGTGGGTGAGCGACGATCCCGACGAGGCGGTCGCGCTGATGCGCGCCGGGGTCGACGCCGTGGCTACGAACGACCCCGGCGCAATCGTCGCAGCGCGGCGCGCCGCCTCGCGCGCGTGATGTTCCGGCGGAAGCGACTCCCCGCCGAGCTCGCGCTCGCGTTCGACGCGTTCCAGCGCGTCCTCGACGAGATCGAGCCCGCGAAGGCGGGCCTGACGGACGTCGTGCCTGGGAGCCGCCTGCCGGGGCGGCCCCTCGACGATGCCCTCGCCGAGTTCGTCGCGAGCGTCGACCGCGCGGCGGCCCTGATGTCGGCCTGGCGGCGCCCCGAGCTCGAGACGGTATGGTCAGCATGCGCCGACGGTCTCGCCGGCGCCCGCGCGGACGCCGCCGCGCTCCTCGAGGAGCCGAGTGAGGCGGCCGGGTTCGGAGACCTCCTGGCGATCGTCGACCGGCTCCTCGACCGGCTCGAGCCGTTCGCCGAGGCGGAGGCGAGGTTCGGG
>JBKOZW010000136.1:0-6199 GCA_046726095.1 Actinomycetota bacterium | reverse complement strand
CAGGAGATCCTCGAGGAGGATCTTCAGCGTGAACGGGAGCCCTTCGACGTCACCGATGCCGTGTTCGCCGAGCCACCCCAAGCGGTGGATCCCGACGTCACCGTCGACGAGAGCCAACCGCGAACGTGCGCCGGCGAACTCCGTTGGCATGCGTCTATGTTCCCACGGCTCCGAGACGAACCGGTCGCCGACGGATCAGCCGCCCGCGTCCGCGCGCGCCCGCTCCGCCGCCCGTTGGGCCCGCAGCGCCTCCTTGTGCGCCTGGCGCGCATCCCGGCGGAGCATCGCCTCACGGTTCCGGCGTCGTTCATCGTCGGTCTCGCACAACAGGGGCGGCACCGGGCGCGGGCGACCGTCCGCGTCGAGCGCCACGTAGACCAGGTACGCGGTCGCCGCGTGGACGCGCCGCCCGGTGACCGGATCCTCCGCCTCCACCCGGACGCCGACGTCCAGCGACGTCGTGCCCACCGCGTTCACCGACGCGAGCAGGGTCAGGAGGTTGCCGACGTGCACCGGTTCCAAGAAGGACAGCTCGTCGACGGATACCGTGACGCAGAGCGACCCCGCATGGCGGATCGCCGCCAGCGCCGCGGCCGTGTCGGCCAGCCGCATCACGACGCCGCCGTGCACGTTGCCAGCCACGTTCGCGTCGGTGACCTCCATCAGCTGCGTCAGGGTCACGCGCGCCTGGGAGGCCGGCTTCGGTTGGACCTGATCGGATCCCGCCACCGGGCGCATCCTATCGGCGGCCACGTTCGAAGCGCCCCGTGCTCACCTGGTCGTCTCCCGACGCCTCCACGCGATCGGGCCCGACGTCTGCGACGATCGCCCGATGCCTGCACGGCGCGCCATCCTCATCCTGATCGCGGCCACGACGATCGCGTGCGGCCGTGGGATGGACGCCGCGACGCCATCCGGGACGCAGGCCGTGACCCCGCCCTCTCCGTCGCCCTCCGAGACGTCGGCGAGCGCCCCGCCGCCGCCATCGCCGCGCCCGTCGGGCCTCCCGTCGGCGTTCGGGGAGGATCTCCCGGCCGGCGACGTCCCGCTCACGTCCCTCGTCCCGGCCGCGACGGAGCCGGCGGGTTCGTGGTTCGCGCGCACCGCGGCCGGCGACGCGATCGTGGTCGCGTGGCAGGTTCCCGGCGCCGACCCGTTCCGGACCGACCGCGGGTTCGCCGTCTGGCGTCACACCGACGACCCGGTCGCGCCGTGGCGCCCCGTCTACGCGGCCGCCTACCCGGCCGACCGACACCCGGTGCTCGGTATCACGGTGGCGATCGGCGACGTGACCGGAGACGGGTCGGAGGACGCGCTCGTCTTCGCCGAGACGGGCGGGTCGGGTGCGTGCGGCACGTACGTGGCGGTCGATGCGGCGGCGGGGACGCCCGTCTTCCGCCGGACGGTCTGTGACACCACGATCGAGGTGTCGTCGGAGCCCGCGGGCCTCGTCGTGACCGAGGCGGTGTACGCGCACGGCGATCCGCACTGCTGTCCGAGCGCGACGCGAACGACGGTGCTGCAACGGGACGCGAGCGGCAGCTGGACCACCGTGTCGCGGACGACGACCCCGACCTGACGCAACCTCTCCGGGAGCGTCGGTAGCCGTGGGTAGTATCCGGCGCATGGCGCGCATCGTCGTGGAGGGCTGGTCGCCCGAATACGGCGCTCCCATGGACCCCGACGAGACGCTCGCACCGGCGGAGGGCTCGGTGGACACCTCCGTGGAGACGCAGGCGTGGGCTCCGCGCGACGGCGTCGACGACGGCGAACCGCGGATCGCCTTCGTCGACGGCGTTCGACGCGTGGATGCCCGGCTCACGCTCGACGATCCCGAGGGGCCGGTGCCCGGGCTGTGCGGGACCTTCGCGGTCGGCGCCACCGTCTGGGAACGAGCCGCCCGGCGCTCGACCATCGCGCACGAGCGGATCTCACGCTGGGCCGTCCTCGCGGGCGGGCGCACCGAGTCGTTCCCGCCGGTCGCGCTGGAGCCTCCCTACGCCACCACGACGACGGCGGATGCCGATCCGGCCGGGCTCGTCCGGCTGCTGCACACCAAGATGCGCGCGGCCGAAGGGCACCTTGCATCGACGCTCGCGCAGGACCAATTCGTCGTCGCGGACGGACCGCTCAACGAGCTCGCGCCGCTCCCGGCGGTCGGATCGATCAAGAGCCATCGGGTCACCTACCTCCCGCCGGACCTGAACGTCGTGGTCGGTGCGCTCGGACCCGCCCAACGCACGCCTCTGTTCACGATCGCCGACTACCGGCGCTACTCGTGGTACGTGCGCCTCGCCCACGTCGCCGGCGGCCACGCCTGGTCGGGCGTGATCCGGTGCGAAGCCAGCGGACAGCTCCCGACCACGGACGTGATCGCCCTCGCCGATCGGACCGCAGCGGTGCTCCCGATCGTCGCATCGGAGCCGCACCTGGACCCGCGCGCGCCGCAGAACCTGGTCCCGATCGCGGCGCTCGAGCGGCGACTCCGCCACCTGATGGGCGAACGCGGACTCGTCTACCGGGCGCTGCGGGAAGCCGTCGCCGAACGGAGGGCGTCGTGAGCGACGACCGCGTGGGTCGCGTGCTCGGCTCCGAGCACACGACGACCGCCGAGTTCCGCGTCGTCCTGGAGGACGACGAGTACCTCCAGCTCGACGATCTGGTCGTCGTCCGAACGGAGGTGCCCAAGGTCGGAGAGGTAAGGACGTACGGCGTCGTGACCGAGGCCGAGGCCGTCTACGAGGGCGCGCAGTACGAGTCCGACACCCACCGGATCGCGGAGCTGGGCATCATGCCGGCCGCCAAGGTGCGCACGGCGCGCGTCGCCGTGACCCGCGTCGAGCCCGAGATCTGGGTCTCGGCCGACCCCGGCGAGGAGGCCGCGCGCGCCACCGGCGAGGAGCGTCGCAAGGCCCTTTACGCGGATGAGATGGAGCGGCCGCTCCCGATCGGGCTCGGGCGCGACGGAGCACCGGTGCACGTCGACCTCGATTTCTTCGACGGGCGCAAGGGCGGCCACATGTCGATCAGCGGGATCTCGGGGGTCGCGACCAAGACCTCGTTCGCGCTGTTCTTCCTCCGGGTCCTCACGTCGTCGCCGGACGCGCTCGGACCCGGCGCGGCCAACCTCCGGGTCCTCGTGTTCAACGTGAAAGGCGAGGATCTGCTCTGGCTGGATCGCCCCAACCGCCTGTTCGACGCGCAGGAGCGTGCGCGCGAAGACTGGCACGCTCTCGGCATCGAGCCGAGCTCGTTCCCGAGCGTCCGCTTCTGGGCGCCGCCCCGCCGCCAGAGCGGCGACGTCGTCGTTCCCGACACGGGCGGTCGCTTCGAGGGCGTGGATGTGTTCTCGTGGACGCCGCGCGCGTTCATCGACCAGGACCTCCTGGAGTTCTGCTTCACCGACGCGAACGACGCCAAGAACCAGATCCCGTTCATCCGCGAGCGGGTGCAGCTCCAGCTCAAGCGCTGGGCCGTCGGCATCGATGGGATGCCGGGAGCGGTTGCGCTCCGCGATCCCTCCCAGGCGCCCGACGCGCGAGGGTGGACCCGTGACGACCGCATCCCCGCGGCCCAGGCGGACGTCGTGATCACGGATCTCCCGTCGCTGGTCCGCGCCCTCGAGGTCCATCTGGAACCTGAGGACGGCGGCGAGGCCGACCCGGCATGGACCGCGCGCGTGATGCCCGGGACGGTCGCGGCGTTCCTGCGGAGGATGCACGCGGCCGCCGCTCGGCTCGGCCACCTGATCCGCGCCGACGAGGACCGGATGATCGACCGGGGAGCCGCCAACGTCACGGTGGTCGCGATCCAATCGCTCCACGAACAGGCGCAGCGCTTCGTCGTGGGAGCTCTCCTCCGCGAGACCTTCCAGGAGAAGGAAGACACGGGACAGCGGCTGCCGCTGTCGGTGATCGTCCTGGACGAGCTCAACAAGTACGCGCCGCGCGAGGGGACGGGACCGTTGAAGGACATGCTGATCGACATCGCCCAGCGCGGCCGCTCGCTCGGCGTCCTCCTCGTCGGCGCCCAACAGACCGCAAGCCGGGTCGCGCCCGAGGTGCTCGAGAACGCGGCGATCCGCGTGAGCGGCAGGCTCGACGCAGCGGAGGCCGAGCGCGCGGAGTACGGGTGGATGCTCCCCTCCACCCGTGCCCGCGCGCGTCTGCTGAAGCCGGGGACGATGGTGGTCAGCCAGCCCGCGATCCCCGTCCCGCTCGTCGTCACGTTCCCGTTCCCGCCCTGGGCCACCCGGAAGGAAGAGGTGGCGGACGCCGGCGACGACCCGTTCGCCGGACTGACGTGAGGGTGGCGCCCCCCGGCTGATGCGGATCCTCCATACCGCCGATTGGCACGTCGGCCGCCGTCTCGGGCGGCACGACCGTGCCGCCGAGATGGCGGCCGCCCTGGATGAGGTCACCCGGATCGCCGACGAGCGCCAGGTGGATCTTGTCCTGGTCTCCGGCGACGTCTTCGACCGCCCGATCCCGCCGGTCGAGGCGCTGTCGCTCGGTCTTCGCGGACTCCTGCGGCTCGCCGAGAGGCGGCCGGTCGTCGCGGTCGCCGGCAACCACGACTCCCCCGAGCTGTTCGACGCGATCGCGCCGCTGATCCGCGACCGGGGCCGCGGCATCCATCTGGTCGGCGGCATCCGCCGGCCCGAGGAGGGCGGCATCCTGGGCCCCGACGAGCTCGGCGTGCCCGCGCTCGTCGCGTGCCTGCCGTTCCTCCGCGAGGGGCGGGTCGTCGACTTCATGCGGGACGCCGGCGAGTGGTACGGCCAGTACGCGGATCGGATCGCCGGGCTCTGCACGGCGTTCGACGCCGCGCTCGTGGCGCGCGCGCGGGCGGACGTCGTCCCGCTGCTGATGGCGCACTTCATGGTCGGGGGCGTGAAGGTCGGAGGGTCGGAGCGCGAGCTGCACGTCGGGGGGGCCTACGTCGCGTCGCCGCAGGCGATCCCGCCTGGACCGCAGTACGTCGCGCTCGGCCACATCCACGCGCCGCAGCCGATCCCGGGTTCGCCGGTGCCCGGCCGGTACGCCGGCTCGCTGCTCGGGCTCGACTTCGGCGAAGCGGGTGAGACCAAGAGCGTCGTGATCGTGGACGCGGAGCCGGGTCGTCTGGCAACGGTCGAGGCGATCCCGCTGGTCTCGGGAAGGGCGCTGATCCGCGCCCAGGGAACGTGGGAGGACATCGAGGGGCGCGCCGACGAGCTCCGCGACGCGTACCTCGACCTCACGGTCCGCGTCGGGGGCACGGACACCGAGCTCGGTCGTCGCGCGGCCGACGCTTTCCCGTTCATCGTGAACGTGCGGCCGTTCCGCCCGCCGCGGGAGCGGCGCGCCGGTTCGGCGGGCGACGGGCGCCCGAGCGACCAGGACCAGTACGCCGACTATTACCGTCGCGATACCGGCGAGGAACCGCCCGATGCGCTGCTGGGGCTGTTCCGCGAGATCCTCGACGAGGTCGCCGATGCGACCGCGTGAGCTGACCCTGCAGGGGTTCCGTTCGTATCGCGATCGCGTCACGTTCGATCTGCGCGAGCGCCGCCTGATCGGCATCGTCGGCCCGATCGGCGCGGGCAAGTCGACGATCCTGGATGCGATCGTCTTCGCCCTCTACGGCAAGACACCGGCGTTCGAACGAGACACCCGGTCCCTGATCAATCAGCTCGCCGACGGATGCCACGTCGAGCTGATCTTCGAGGTCGACGGTCAGATCTGGCGGGCGCAGCGTGCCCTCCGGCGCAAGGGCCAGAGCCAGCACCGCCTCGAACGGCTCGCTAAGGACGCCGACGACGCGGAGGTCCTCGAGAGCGTGCTGCAGGAACGGCCGATGCGCCTGCGGGTCGAGCGGCTCCTTGGGATGGGCTTCGACGCGTTCTGCCGCTCGGTGCTGCTCGCGCAGAACCGATTCGCGGAGTTCCTGAAGGCGACGCCCAGCGATCGCAACGCGGTCCTCAAGGGCGTCTTCGGGTACGAGCGGTTCGACGCCGCCCTCGCCGCCGCCAAGGAGCGGGTCCGGTCGGCCGAGCTCGAGCTGGACGTGCTGGCCCGCGAGGGAGCCCGGCTCGCCGAAGCGCGCGATCGCCTGACGGAGGCGCGCGCCGGCGCGGCCGCGACGGCGGAGCGACTCGCCGCGCTCGAGGCCGCCCGCGAGCGGTTGGACCGGCTCACCGCGGCGCGCGACGCCGCGA
>JBKOZW010000135.1:0-28120 GCA_046726095.1 Actinomycetota bacterium | reverse complement strand
CAGACGGGGGTCTGGGTCGGCGACGACAAGATCTGCGCGATCGGGGTCCGGCTGATGCGCACCCGCGTCACGCTCCACGGCTTCGCCCTCAACTGCGACACCGATCTCACCTGGTTCGGCGGGATCGTGGCGTGCGGTCTCCCCGATCACGGACAGACCTCGATCTCTGAGCAGGTCGGTCGGCGGGTCACCGTGGACGACGCCCTGCCCGTCGCCGTGCGGCACCTGGCCGGCATCTTCGGCCTCAACCTCTCCCCTGCTCCCGACGACGTCGCGTCGATCTTCCGGGTCGACGATGTCGCCTGATCCACGCGTCCATCCCTCGGCCGCGACCGGCTTCGAGCGAGCGGTCGAAGACTATGAACGCGGGCGGCCCGACTTCCCGGAGGAGGCGGTGGCCTTCCTCCTCGACGAGCTCGGCCTGAAGGACGGCCTGAAGGACGGACGGAAGGACGGCCGAACGCTGCTCGAGATCGGCGCCGGAACGGGCAAGCTCACGCGGCTGCTCGCGCCGTCGGGAGCACGGATCCTGGCCGTCGAGCCGCTGCCGGCGATGCGTGCCGCGCTCATTCGAGCGGTCCCAGACGCCGAGGTCGTCGACGCCGTCGCCGAGGAGTTGCCGCTCGAGGATCGATCGATCGACGCGGCGGTCGCCGCGCAGGCCTTCCACTGGTTCGATGGTCCGCGCGCCCTTCGCGAGCTGGGGCGCGTGCTCCGGCCCGAGGCGCCGCTCGCGCTCGTGTGGAACGTGCGGGACGAGTCGGTGCCGTGGATCCTCCGGATCACCGAACTGATCGAGCCGTACCGCGGCGACACCCCGAGCCATCGGTCGGGGTGGTGGGCGACCGCATTCGAGACGTCAGACAGCTTCGATCGGCTGGCGCTGCACGCGTTCCCGTACGTCCACCGGACGACGCGCGAAGGGACGGTCGCGCGGGTCCTGTCGATCAGCTTCATCGCGGCCCTCCCGGACGCCGAGCGACGCCACGTCGCTGAGGAGGTCGGGCGGATCGTCCCGGACGACGACGTCGCCTTCGCGTACCGGACCGAGATCTGGACGACCCGGCGGCGCTGAGCTCAAGCGTCGGCGACGATCGCGTACTGCGGGCGGCTGGACAACCATCCGAGCGGCCAGGGCTCGCGGGAGGATCTGGCCCACTCCACGTCGGCGAGCCGCTCGATCCGGATGCGTCGCCAGCCTGAGGAGACGACGGCCTCTACGAACGGCGAAGAAGACGAGGTCCCGGCGAGCGGCAGGCGTTCGACGACATGCTCCGGGTAGGGACCGTGATGGTGGTCGCCGGCGTCGCGGCGCATCCAGCGGATCGCCGCGGCGGCGCGATCCTTGAGGGCGACGAACGGCCCCTCGCCGGCCCACGACCCTTCGAACAGGATGAGGCGGCCCGTCGGCGCGACGGCGCGCCACGCGCGCATGGCGCCGACGGGGTCGGGCAGCGTCCACACGACGTGGCGTTCGATCACGGCATCGAAGGGTCCCTGCGGCGGGTCCTCGGCCGGACCGACGACGAACGAGATCGAGAGGCCTCGCTCTTCGGCCTTGCGCCGCGCCGCCGAGAGCATGCCTTCCGACAGGTCGAGCGCGGTGACCTCATGGCCCAGCTCGGCGACCAACAGGGACAGCGCGCCGGTGCCCGCGCCGACGTCCAGGACATTGGACGGCGGCGCCGGCAACGAACGCTCGAGCGCCGCCCTCCATGTAGCCGCCTCGACCGGGTCGCTCAGCGCGTGCCCCGCGGACCGGTCGTAGGAGGCGGCGTCGCGATCCCACCAGGACCGGATGTCGTCGCGCAGCTCGTGCATCGCCGGGCGCCCGTTCAGAACAGGGCGGCGGCCAACCGCCGGCGGTACTCGGGGACGAGCGGGTGCTCGTCCCCGAGCACCGCGAACGCCGTGATCATCGCCTGGCGCGCGGCGTCACGATCCTCGTCGAGCGCGGCGGCCATCCCGTTGAGCGCAGCAGACCAATCACCCGCCGCCGCGAGCCGCTTGGCCATCGCCAACGAACCGTCACCCGCTTCCGTGGACCAGGAGTCGACGTCCATCACGGCGCGCAGCCGCTCCGCCTCCGGCGCCGGCAGATGCTTGACCACGAGCGGTTCGGCTTCGTCGAACTCCCTGCGGTCGATCAACAGCTTCGCCAGACCCAATCCGGCTTCGAGGTTGTCCGGGTCGTCGGCCAGGACGTCGCGGAAGCCCTGTTCCGCAACGTCCACGTCTCCCGATACCGCGGCCCGCTCGGCCTCCTTGGCGCCCAGCTCCACCTCGGTGGGCAGGATCGAGTCGACGAACCGGTTCAGCTCCGCCTCGGGATACGCCCCGATGAACATCGAGACGGGCTGGCCGTCCCGGAACGCCACGACGGTGGGGATGCTCTGGGAGCGGACGGCCTGCAGGAGCGACTGGCCGACCGCATTGTGGTCGACGTCGAGCTTGGCGAGCAGGAACGCGCCGTCGCGCTCGCCCGCGACCTTCTCCAGCATCGGACCCAGCGTGCGGCACGGGCCGCACCACTCAGCCCAGAGGTCGACGACGACCGGACGCTCGGCCGATCCTTCGATCACCGTGCGTTCGAAGTTCTCGTCCGTCACCTCGACGACGTGTTCCATGGTCGTGCTCATCGTTTCGAAAGGTTCCTTCCGCGGGAAGATCGATACCGACACCGAAGGTACCGCACGGCACCGTATGAGTTGAACACCAGAACGACGAGGCCCGCATCGTTGTTCCCCTCCGCCGGCCGGCAGGTCACGCGAGGCCCCGGTGTAGACTCGGCTCCGGTGCGAGGAGGCGGCCAGGAGGCGGGACGATGTCCACGCAGGTGACCGAGACGGCCCCGGGGTCCCTCGGCCTCACGGTCGACGATCTGCGCGCGATGCACCGCACGATGGTGACGGCGCGCCTGATCGACGAGGCCGCGCTCCGACAGAACCGCATGGGTCGCGCGCCGTTCGTCGTCCCCGTCTCCGGACACGAGGGTTGTCAGATCGGCACGGCGTGGCCGATGCGGCGCGGGACCGATGTCTGGGTGCCGTACTACCGGGACCTCGGGATCGTCCTCGTCGCGGGGATGACCCCCGAGGAGGTCTTCTTGGGCGTCTTCTCCAAGTCGACCGACCCCGCCTCGGGTGGCCGTCAGATGCCGAACCACTGGAGCTCGCGCCAACTCGGGATCGTCAGCCATTCCTCGCCGATCGCCACCCAGGTCCCGCACGCGGCCGGGATCGCATACGCGATGAAGTACCGGCGCGAGGACGCCGTCGTCGGGAGCTGGTTCGGGGAGGGGGCGACCAGCGAGGGCGACTGGCACGAGGGCTTGAACTTCGCCGCGATCCACCGGTTGCCGGTCGTGTTCGTCTGCGAGAACAACGAGTACGCGATCAGCGTCCACCAGTCGAAGCAGATGGCCGTCGCCGACGTGGCGAGTCGCGCCGAGGGGTACGGGATGCCGGGCGCCGTCGTCGACGGCAACGACGTCCTGGCGTGCTTCCGCGTGATGAAGGAGGCCCACGAGCGCGCGCGGTCCGGGGACGGCCCCACGTTGATCGAGTGCAAGACCTACCGTTTCCTCCCCCACACCTCGGACGACGACGACAAGACCTACCGGTCCAGGGAAGAGGTCGAGGAACGTCGGAGCCACGATCCGATCGAGCGGTTCGAGACCCATCTCGTCGAGACGGGCGTGGCGGACCGGGATGCGCTGCAGACCATCCGCGACGAGGTCAAGGCCGAGGTCGAGGCGGCGATCCAGTCGGCCTGGGACGCCCCCGATCCCGATCCGGCGACGGCCACGCGGCACGTCTTCGCGGAGGGCGGGTCGTGACGGAGAAGAACCTCGTCACCGCGATCAGGGACACGCTGCACGACGAGATGGCCGCGGACGACAGCGTCATGCTGTTGGGCGAGGATATCGGCGTTCGTGGCGGGGTCTTCAAGGTCTCTGAAGGGTTCATGGCCGAGTTCGGCGAGGAGCGTGTCCTGGACACGCCGCTCGCCGAATCGGGGATCGTCGGCATCGCGATCGGCATGGCGCTCCGTGGGCTCCGGCCGATCGCGGAGATCGAGTTCGCCGACTTCATCCACCCCGCGTTCGATCAGATCCTGTCGGAAGCCTCACGGATGCGGTACCGGACGAACGGTGACTGGGGATGCCCCATGGTGATCCGTGCCCCCTGCGGCGGCGGGATCCACGGTGCCCTCTACCACTCGCAATCGATCGAGACCTTCTACGCGCATATCCCGGGCATCAAGGTCGTGATGCCATCGACGCCGGCGGATGCCGCGGGCTTGCTCCGGACGGCGATCGCCGACCCCGACCCGGTCATGTTCCTCGAGCATAAGAAGTGCTACCGCCTCATCAAGGGCGACGTCCCGGACGAGCCGTTCACGACGCCGATCGGACGCGCGGACGTCAAGCGCGAAGGGACGGATCTCACGGTCGTGAGCTACGGGTACGAGCTCCACCGATGCCTCGACGCGGCCGCGCGCCTGGAGGCCGAGGACGGCGTTCACGCGGAGGTGGTCGACGTCCGTTCGCTGGCTCCGCTCGACACCGAGACGATCCTCGCGTCGATCAGGAAGACGTCCCGCGCGATGGTCGTCTACGAAGACAACCGCACCTACGGGGCCGGGGCCGAGATCGCGGCCACGATCGCCGAGCAGGCGATGTTCGACCTCGATGCACCGATCGTCCGGATCGGTGGCCCGGATATCCCCGCGATGCCGTTCGCCGCCGCGCTCGAGCACTACTACATGGAGCCCGAGCCCGATCACGTCTTCGCAGCGATGCGGTCCCTCTCCCGGTTCTGACCGGCGGGCGGCAGGTCATCCCCGGCCGCCGGACCAGTCCGGAAGGCCTATCCGGCATCGCGCGCGGCCACCCGAGGAAGCCCCGGTTGGGGAAGTTCAGAGGGGACCTGGGATGGCCGATGATCGCAACGACGTGCGCGAACGTGTGCGGCCACCCAGTCCACCGCGACGGCCGACCGAGCGACGCGACGTGGCCATCGTCGTGGCGTCCGTGGTCGTCCTGTTCGCGCTGGGCGTCTGGGTCGGGCTCTTCGACCGGCTCGACGGCGCGCTCTCGCCCACCCGGCTGGACGAGGCCGCCGGGTTGGCGATCCTCGCGTTCGCGGGGGTGTCGGCGCTCGCGATCCGCGAGGCGTCTCGGGCTCGTCGGGAGGTCACCCTTCGGCGGTCGTCGGATGCTCGGCTCCGGACGCTGATCGAAGGCTCCCCCGCCGTGTCCTACAGCTGGGATCCGTCCACGAACCACAACCTGTACGTGAGCCCGCAGATCGAACGCCTCCTCGGCGTGACCCCGGAGCGGTATGCCGCCGAGTGGGTGGACATGATCCACCCCGACGACCGCGAACGGGTCCTCGCCTGGTCCGAGGATGCCGACCGCACACGCGAGAGCCTCTCGATCGAGTACCGATCCTTCGCCGCGGACGGGCGGCTCGTGTGGATCCGCGACGAGGCGAACTACGTCGAGGTCGAAAGGGACCGCCCGCCGATCGCCCTCGGCGTGATGTACGACATCACCGCCCAGAAGGAGGCCGACGCGCGTGCCCAGCTGGCCGAGGGGCAGTTCCAGACACTCGTGGAACGCGTGCCCGCGATCGCCTACGTGTGGGACGCGTCACGCGCGGCCCGCGATCAGCCCGTGACGTACATCAGCCCGCAGATCGAGCACGTGCTGGGCTACCCCGCGCGGGACTGGGTGGAAGATCCGATGGCGTGGCATCGCCACGCGCATCCCGACGATGCCGATCGGGTGGTCGAGGCGTGGAGGGATGCCGTGGCCCGGCGGGCGACCTTCGTCGAGGAGTACCGCCTCCGGGCCGCCGACGGATCGTGGCGCTGGCTCCGCGACGAAGCGAACCCCGTCGGGGACACGGGCGAGCTCGTCTATCAGGGCGTCATGCTCGACATCACGGAGCGCCACGTGGCCGAGGATCGGCTGCGTGAGGCGGAGGAGCGCTGGCGAACGCTCCTGGAACACCTCCCGGTCGTGGCCTACGTGATCGAGTCCACCCCCGGCGGGGACGTCGGCGAACGGTGGGTGGCGCCCGGGATCGAGGGGCTCCTGGGCGTCACCGCCGAGGAATGGCTGGGCGACCTCACCACGTGGACCCGGATGCTGCATCCGGATGACCGCGAAGCGGTGACGGCCGCGTGGGAGCGGACCGCCGAGCGCGGCGAGGCCTTCGAGATGGAGTACCGGATGATCCACCGCGACGGGACCGTCGTGTGGATCCACGATCAGGCGTCATCCGTCATGCGAGACGGCCGCTTCTACGCCGAAGGCGTGTTCTACGACGTGACCGCGCGCCGGTCGGCCGAGCAGGCGCTGCGGCAGGCGGAGGAGCGCTACCGCACGCTCGTCGAGCAGCTCCCGGTCGCGATCTACACGGACGCCGTCGACGACATCAGCACCGCGCTCTACATCAGCCCCCAGTACGAGCGGCTGACGGGCTACACGCCCGAACAGCGGTTGATGGATCCGGAGCTCTGGGTGCGCATGCTCCATCCCGACGACCGCGAGCGGGTGCTGACGGAGTCGATGCGGACGAACGAGACCGGGGATCCCTTCGACATGGAATACCGGGTGGTCCGGGCCGACGGCGCGACCGCGTGGCTCCACGACCACGCGGTCGTCGTCGTCGGCCCGGACGGCCGCCGGATGTGGCACGGCGTGCTCCAGGACATCACCGCCGAGAAGGAGGCCGAGCGGCAGCTCCGCGAGGCTGAGGAGCGCTACCGGCAGCTCGTCGAGGAGATCCCGGCCGTCACGTACTTGGACGAGTGCGATCCCGACGATCCGGAGACGTGGCCCACGATCTACATCAGCCCGCAGGTCGAGACGGTGCTGGGGTACACGCCCGATGAGTGGCAGGGGGACCCGTCGATCTGGGTGAACATGATCCATCCCGAAGACCGGGAGCGCGTCGCGGACGCCGAGATGCGTCACTACGACCAGGGTGAGCCGCTCGACAACGAGCTCCGCGTGTTCGCGAAGGACGGGACGATGCGGTGGCTCCACGATCAGGCGACGATCGTGCGCGACGCGGACGGCCGGCCTCGGTTCAGCCATGGGTTCCTGATCGACATCGGCGAGCGCAAGGCCGCGGAGCAGGCGATGCACGACGCCGAGCGACGCTACCGGCTGCTGATCGAGACCCTGCCGAGCGTGACGTACATCGACGAGCTGGGCAACGAGCCCTCGACGATCTACGTCAGTCCCCAGGTCGCCTCGATCTTCGGCTACTCGGCCGAGGAATGGACCGGCCCGAGCCGGCTGTGGCGGAGCCGGCTGCATCCGGACGACCGCGACCGGACGATCGCCGCCGTGCAGGCGCACGCCACGACCCACGAGCCCTTCGACGAGGAGTACCGGTTCCAGCACCGCGATGGTCGCTGGATGTGGGTCCGCGACCAGGCGGTCGTCGTCCGCGACGAGGACGGGACACCTCAATTCAGCCAGGGTGTGCTCCACGACGTGACGCAGGAACGGACCGCGGAGGCTCGGCTCCGCGAGGCCGAGGAGCGCTACCGCGGCATCGTCGAGCACATCCCTGCCGCGATCTACCTCGACAAGGCCGACGCGAGCCTCCAATCCCTCTACGTCAGCCCGCAGATCGCCGACATCGCCGGCGTCACGCCGGAGCAGTGGCTGGCCGACCCGGAGCTGTGGCTGAAGATGATGGATCCGAGCGAGCGGGACGAGGTGCGCGACAGCTACACGTTCGCCGCACTGTCGGGCCTGCCCTGGAGCGCCGAGTACCGGATGCACCGACCGGACGGACGCACGATCTGGGTGCATGACGAGACGACGTTCCTCCATGCGGAGGACGGAACCCCGCGCTACCTCCAAGGGGTCATCTTCGACATCACCGAGCGAAGGCTCGCCGAGCAGGCGCTGCGCGAGAGCGAGCAGCGCGAGCGAGAGGCGGCGGAACGGCTCCGGGCCCTCGACGAGATGAAGAACACGTTCCTCGCCGCCGTCTCCCACGAGCTACGGAGCCCGCTCACGTCGATCCTGGGGCTCTCGCTGACGCTCGAGCGCACACCGGAACTCGGCGACGCCGACCGCGGGGATCTGCTCCGCAGGCTCGCCCAGAACGCATCGAAGCTGGACCGCCTCCTCAAGGACCTCCTCGACATCGACCGGCTGAACCGAGGGATCGTCGCGCCGCAGTACCGCGTCACGGACGTAGGCGCGCTCGCCCGCCGCACCGTCGAGAGCCTGGACATCCTCACCGGACGAGAGGTCGTTGCCGAGGCCGACAGCGTCGTGATCGCGGTGGACCCCGCCAAGGTCGAGCGCATCGTCGAGAACCTCTTGATGAACGCCGCCCGGCACACCGCCGCCGACCGGCGGATCTGGCTCCGTGTCGTTCCCGAGGACGGCGGGGTCGCGATCACCGTCGAGGACGACGGGCCGGGCGTGACACCCGAGATCCATTCGGAGATCTTCGAACCGTTCCGGCAGGGACCGACCGCCTCGCCCTACGCGCCGGGGACCGGGATCGGGCTGTCACTCGTGGCAAGGTTCGCGGAGCTCCACGGCGGCCGCGCGTGGGTCGGCGAGCGTGAGGGTGGCGGCGCGGCGTTCCACGTGTTCCTTCCGGGCAGGCCCGACGGTGAGCTGGAGGAACCGGCCGAGTCCCCCGAGAGCGAGGACGACGCGGAGCTCTCGCGCGCCGACGTCGGGTAAAGACCCTCAGCCGGGCGAAGGCGACCGACCGCACCGCAGGACCGCGACGACGGCGTCGTAGGCGGCGCCGAGGCGCCGCGCCGGCGCGGCCGCCTCGGCGCCGACCGACGTGAAGGGATCGTCGTCGCCGATCCCGTCGAAGACGTCGCGGTACGCGTCCCGCGCGTCCTCGAGCTCGTCGCCGAGGGGCTCGGGCACGAGGCTCGCGCCGCCGACCGCGCCGATCGTGCTCTCGAGCTTCGCGAGGTCGCCGCGGACCTCGCCCACGGTCGCGTTCGGGTTCGGGGACTCGAGGAAGGCCATGGTGGCGCGGAGGTTCGTCAGGTCCCCGCAGATCGACGTCGCGTCGGCGGCGTCCGAGCGCTGACACCCGGCGGAGACGACCGCGAGGATCGCCGCGAACGCGGCGATGCGCGCGGTCGATGCCATGGACCGAGCGTACACTCGCCAGAGATGGCCGAACGCGATCACAACCCCTCGGCTCGTCGGCTGCACCTCCCGATCGCCGGGGTCACGAACGGGCCCGGCGTGAACGCTCCCGGAACGCGCAAGCCGCCGTGGCTGAAGGTCCGCCTCGCCGCCGGGCCCAACTACACACAGCTCAAGGACCTGATGCGCGACCACTCGCTGCACACGGTCTGTGAGGAGGCGATGTGCCCCAACATCGGCGAGTGCTGGGAAGAGCGCGAAGCCACGTTCCTGATCCTCGGATCCAAGTGCACGCGGCGCTGCGGCTTCTGCGACGTGATGACCGCTCGACCCGACCCCGTCGATGAGGACGAGCCCGCACGGATCGCCGACGCGGTCCGGCTGATGGGGCTCCGCTACGTGGTGCTCACGGGGGTCGCGCGCGACGACCTCCCCGACGGTGGCGCGCGGATCTGGGCGGAGACCCTCCGAGCCGTGAAGGACGCGGTCCCCGGCATCGAGACGGAGGTGCTTCCCTCGGACTTCAAGGGCGGCGAGGGCGACATCGCCACGGTGCTGGACGCGGAGCCCGACGTGTTCGCCCACAACCTGGAGACGGTCCGCCGGCTCCACGATCGGATCCGCCCGGCGTTCGGATACGATCGTTCGCTCGAGGTGTTGCGCTTCGCGAAGCGGCACCGGGCGGGTCAGGTCACCAAGTCGAACCTGATCTTGGGGATGGGCGAGCGTCCCGAGGAAGTCCCCGACGCGATGCGCGACCTCGTGGACGCCGAGACGGACATCCTCACGATGGGTCAGTACCTGCAGCCGACGCGGTACCACCTGCCGGTCGACCGGTGGGTCACGCCCGAAGAGTTCGCCGAGCACGCGCGCGTAGGCGAGGAGCTCGGGTTCGCGCACGTCGAGGCCGGACCGCTCGTCCGGTCGAGCTACCACGCGGGGAAGCAGCTCCGACGCTCCCGTGAGGCTTCACGGGCCGTAGAGGCGGTCGCGACCGGTCGTTAGCCGGTTGACACGCATCGGACGGACCCTAGGGCACAGCGAGCGCGGCCCGGAACGCGTCGAAACGACGCACGAGGTCGTCGATCTGGTGGTGCGCGTTCAGCCCGCTCGGATTGGGGAGCACCCAGACGGGGGCGTCGGCGATGTCGTGGTCCTGCGGACCGAGGACTGCGCCGGGCTGGCCGAAGCTCGATCGGTACGCCGTGATCCCGAGGACGGCCACGGTCCGCGGCCGGGTGCTCGCGATCTTGCTCTCGAGCGTCGCTCGGCCGGCCCGCAGCTCCGCCGAGGTCAGCTGGGCGGCCGTCGCCGTCGGACGATCGACCAGGTTCGTGATGCCGATGCCAACGGTCACGAGATCCCGATCGTCGAACGGCGACCACTCGCTCGAGGTGAAGCCCGAGCGATGGAGCGCCTTCCAGAACCGGTTGCCCGGCCTCGCGAAGTGATGCCCGACCGCGGCCGAGTACAGACCCGGATTGATGCCCACGAAGACGACGTCGAGACCTTCCGCCAGCACGTCCGGGACGGACCCGCTCCGTGCGGCATCGAGCTGCGCGCGCGTCGGCCGCCACGGTGCCTCACCCATCGGGACAGTCTGGCCGAAGCCGGACGAGAGGCCGGACGGTGCGCCCAGCGGTAGAAGGAGGAGCCGGCCTGTAAGCCGGATCCTGTGCGCGGCCCGAGGGCCGCCGGCGACCATCTCTCTCGCCGAGCGCTCGCGCGCTCGACGCGTCGCGGTTCGCCCGCGCCGTGCGGCTACCCGGGAGCTCGGGCGGGCCGCCCTCGAACGCTCCCTGCTCGCCTTGCTCCGGACGGGGGTTGCCGAGCCGCGACGGTCACCCGCCGCGCTGGTGGGCTCTTACCCCACCGTTTCACCCTTACCGCGGCGCGAGCGCCGCGGCGGTCTGCTTTCTGTTGCCCCTTCGCGAGGTCGCCCCCGCCTGGCTCACGCCAGCGTCCTGCCCTGTGGAGTCCGGACTTTCCTCGACCGCCCGAAGGCTGGCCGCGGCCGCCCGGCCGGCTCCTCCGCATCGACGGTACCGCTCAGCGGCCGTGCGACGCCAGCCACGTGTCCACCCCCACGTTGGCGAGGCGATCGGCTTCGGCGTTCCGGGTACGCGGCACGTGTTCGAACCGGATGCGCTCGAACCCAGCGGCGAGCTGCCGGACGCGACGGTGGAGGGGTTGGAGGTGCGGGGTCCTGACCTTGTAGACGTCCGTGATCTGGTTGATCAGGAGCTGACTGTCGGACCGCAGCAGCACGTCGGTGGCACCGAGCTCGCCGGCCCGCTCGAGGCCCAGGATCACCGCGGTGTACTCCGCGACGTTGTTGGTGGTTTCACCGAGCCCCTCGGCGATCTCGGCGACGACCTCTCCCTCGGGGGTCGTGAGCTGCGACCCGGCGCCCGCCGGACCGGGGTTGCCGCGTGCCGCACCGTCGCACGAGACGATCAGCGTCGTGCTCACAGCACGAGGATCCGTCGGCAATACTCGCAGCGCGGGACCTCGTGGGTGTGCTTGACCCGGTCGAGCTCCGCCGCCGACAGCTTCTCGTGGCAGCCTTGGCAGACGCCGTCCACGAGCGCCGCGACCCCGACACCCTTCTTCTGCCTCCGGAGATCGTCGTAGAGCTCGAGGAGCTCCGGATCGAAGCTCGCAGCCAACCGTTCGCGGTCCGCCTGCTTCGCCGTGAGCTCCGTCGCGATCTGGTCGAGCTCGCGCGACGCGTCGCCGGCGACCGTGTCGACAGCGACGCGTCGCTCCTGGGCGCGCACCTCCGCCTCCTTGACCAGGCGCTCGACCTCCTCCCGCCGCTCGAAGACGACGAGCAGCTCGTCCTCCCGCTCGGCCGTGCGCTTCTTGAGGTTGTCGACCTCGCGCTGGATCGACTCGAGCTCCTTGGCGTTCGCGACAGCGCCTCCGAAGAGCCGGCCCTCCTCCTCGGCGGCCTTCCGGGTCAGCGAATCGATCTCGTGCTCGAGCTTGGAGCCGTCGCGATCGAAGGTGTCGAGCTGGAGCCGGAGCTCCCCGAACTCTTGTTCCGCGCGCTCCGCCTCGGATCGAGCCACGGCGAGTGCTCCTTCGCCCTCGAGGGCCGCGCGACGTGCTGTCAGCCGATCGATCGCGGTGTCGAGCGATTGCAGATCCAGCAGGCGCGAGGTGGGCTCCATCGGCAGCGGAGCGTAGTCGATGCCGACGAACGCGAACGCGCCCGCTACGCTTCGCGCTCATGGAGGCCGAGCTCGCGGACAAGGTGGCGCTCGTGACGGGCGCGGGGTCACCGACCGGGATCGGCTTCGCGACCGCGATGATCCTGGGCCGCGAAGGTGCCGCCGTCGCGATCAGCTCGACGACCGATCGGATCCACGACCGCGCGGCCGAGCTTCATACGGACGGCGTTCGGGTCGGGGGCTTCGTTGCCGACCTCGCCGATCGCGCGCAAGCTCGGGCGATGGTCGACGCGGTGCTCGAGTCGTTCGGCCGGATCGACGTCCTGGTCAACAACGCGGGGATGATCCACGTGGGGATGGACGACCAGCCGGGCGGTCCGTTCCTGGAGCTCGACGACACCGACTGGGACCTGGATCTCCGGCTCAACCTCGACACCGCCTTCACGGTCACTCGCGCCGCGACCCCGGGGATGGTCGAACGCGGATGGGGACGGATCGTGATGGTGTCGTCGGTCACGGGCTCGGTGGCGACCAACGTCGGGTCCGCCGGGTACGCGGCGGCGAAGGCTGGCATGGACGGGCTGATGCGGACGATCGCGGTCGAGGTCGGGCACGCGGGCGTCACCGTGAACTCCGTGGCGCCCGGATGGATCGCGACGGGGTCACAGCTCCCGGAGGAGGCCGCGGCCGGTGTGCACACGCCGATCCGCCGCTCAGGAACGCCGGCCGAGGTCGGCGAAGTGATCGCGTTCCTCGCGAGCGAGCGGGCGAGCTACGTCACGGGCGCGCTCATCGTCGTCGACGGCGGGAACACGCTCCAAGAGACGAAGGGTCCCTGATCACCGCGCCGTCTCGACCCCGGACGATCATCCTGACGATCGTGACCGTCTTCGTGGTGGCGACGTGCGTCCGGCTGGGGATCTGGCAGCTCGATCGCCTCCACGGCCGGGAGGAC
Organism: Actinomycetota bacterium; assembly: GCA_046726095.1. GTDB lineage: Bacteria > Actinomycetota > UBA4738 > UBA4738 > HRBIN12 > AC-51. The sequence continues at coordinate 14,826 of JBKOZW010000135.1, read as the reverse complement.
GCGAACGCGGCGATCGCGGCCGCGGAGGCGATGCCTCCACGACCGCTCACGACGCTGACGGCCACCACGGCCGATCCATCCTCGCTCCGGTTCCAACCGACCGTCGCCGCCGGCACCTATGACCCCGCACACGAGGTCTTGCTCTACGGGCGATCGTCTGCCGAGGGTAAGACCGGCGACCAGGTGCTGACTCCCCTACGTCTGAACGACGGGACGGCGGTGATCGTCGACCGGGGCTGGATCCCGCTCGATCAGGACGTGCCGGTGACCGGCGATGCCGCGGCGCCGACCGGCAAGGTCGAGGTGGCCGGCGTGCTGTTCCCCCCCGACGCGATCTCGAGCCCAGGCGCCACCGTGACCCCGGTCGACCGCGTCACGGAGGTCGACCTGGGGCAGATCGGCGCGGCCCTCCCCTACCCGATCCTTCCCATCTACGTCCTGCTCCAGCGTCAAGAGCCGGTACAGACCGGAGGGCTCCCCCAACCGCCGCCGCTTCCACCGCTCACGAACGGACCACATCTGTCCTACGCGGCGCAGTGGTTCGGCTTCGCAGCGATCGCCCTGATCGGCTTCGTCGTGCTCGCGCGGCGCGACCGCAAGGAGGCCGCCGCATCCGCGGCCCGCATGTCCGGAGAGGAGGACGCTTGATGGGTTGCCTCATCGTGATCCTGTCGCTCATCACCCCGAGGTTCGTGGTCGTGATGCTGTGGCTGTTCACCAACTACCTGGCGACCGCGTACGGCAGCTGGTTCTGGCCCACGCTCGGTTTCTTCGTCGCGCCGACCACGACCCTCGCGTACGCGGTCGCCCGCAACGACCTGTCGACCGCGAGCGGCGGCATCACGGCCGCCGGAACGGTCGTCATCGTCGTCGGCGTCGCGATCGACATCGGCCTGATCGGAGGCAACGCGCGCAGGCGCCGCTGGGAATAGGCAACGAGCGCCTCCCGTTCTGGGTGACATCTCACGGAACGGAGGCTCGACGATGCCCGCCATCACCCCTGCCGACACCACGGTCCTGCCGCGGCTCGATCCCGCGGAAGGGGAGCCGACCCGGCCCGTGGTCGACGTCGTCGAGGCACCGTCGTTCCTGGAGGGCGAGGGCTTCAAGGTGCGCCGCGCGACCGCCGGAATCGATCTGAGCGTGGCCGACCCGTTCCTGATGCTCGACCACATGGGCGCGGTCGAGTACGCGCCGGGCGAGGCCAAGGGCGCGCCGGACCATCCCCACCGAGGCTTCGAGACAGTGACCTACATGCTCGACGGCAAGATCCGTCACCGGGACTCGCACGGCGGCGGCGGCGTGATCACCGACGGGGCGACGCAGTGGATGACCGCGGGCGCCGGCGTCGTGCACAGCGAGATGCCGACCGAGGACCTGCTCGAGGGCGGTGGCCTCTTCCACGGGATCCAGCTCTGGGTGAACCTGCCGGCCGCCGAGAAGTGGACCACGCCCGCGTACCAGGACCTGGAAGCCGGTCAGGTCGGACTCGTCACCTCCCGGGACGCCGGCGCCGTCGTCCGTCTGATCGCGGGCGACCTCGCGGGGAACACCGGACCCGGCACGACGCGGACGCCGATCACGTACGCCCACGCCACGATCGCGCCCGGCGCGCGGCTGCGCACACGGTGGCGGCCGGAGTTCAACGCACTCGCGTACGTGCTGTCCGGGCGGGGCAGCGTGGGGGCCGAGCGTCGCCCGATCCGCGAAGGCCAGCTGGCCGTCTTCGGTCCCGGCGCGGCGATCGAGCTCGCAGCCGATGCGTCCCAGGACGTCAAGGACGCCTCCGGGATCGAGGTCCTGCTGCTCGGCGGGCTCCCGATCCGCGAGCAGGTCGCCTGGTACGGGCCGTTCGTGATGAACACGAAGACCGAGATCATCCAGGCGATCGAGGACTACCAGGCGGGCAGGATGGGCGCGATCCCGCCCGAGCTCAGCCGAAGCTGATCGTTCAGAACCGGTTCCGCAACGACTCCGCGGCCATCGCGAAGTACTCCTCGAGCGCCCGACGGACCTCTGGCTCGGGGTCGACGGATGCCACCGCTTCGCGCATGTGCGCGAGCCAGTGGTCCCGCTCCTCCGGCCCGATCGCGAACGGCGCGTGACGCATCCGCAGCCGCGGATGCCCCCGTTCGTCCGAGTACCTGCTCGGCCCTCCCCAGTACTGCGCGAGGAACAACGTGAGGTGCCGGCGCGCGGCGCTCAGGTCGCCCGGGTTCGGATACAGCCGGAGCAGCACGGGGTCGCCTTCGACCGCGTCGTAGAACCGGTCGACGAGGCGCTCGAAGAACGCGATCCCGCCGACGCGCTCGAAGACCTCCGCGGGCTGCACGGGCATGACGGCGAGTCTACGGACAGGTCGCGTCCGTGCCGGTCACGAGCTGGGGACAGGGCGGGAGCGTGGTCACGCTCCTCGCCGCGCCCACGACCGCACGGACCACCGTCACGATCGGGTCGGGATCGTCGTTCATCACGAAGTGACCCCTGGTGGCTTGGACGAGGACGGCGTCGGTCGACAGGGTCGCCAGGTCCGCCTGCGTGCGCGTCCACAGCGCCGCGCTGAGGACGTCCTCGTACTCCCCCGCCTGGAGCACCACGAGCGGCAGGTCGCCGTAGTCGCGAGCGGTCGTGCGGAGGGCGCGCGCCGTCGCATCGATGTCGATCGGATCGCCGCCGTCCACCCAGTCCCCCTCGGGATCGTCGCCGTAGTACCGCCGGTACGGCTCGATCTCGTCTTCGTGGGACGAGTCGATCAGCACGAGTCCCGCGGTCTCGTCCCGGTACCGCGCCGCGAAGAGCCGGCCGATGAACCCGCCGTACGAATGCGCGACGACCACGTATGGTCCGCCGATCCCCGCGGCCCGGAGCAGCCGGTGCAGCTCGTCGGCTTCGGACATCGAGGTGATCTGTGTGCCGCGCGGACGGGGGTCGCTCACCCGGTGCCGGCGCGGTCGTACGTGCACACGCGGGAGATCCCCGCCAGCGGGTCCATCAGGTCGGCCCACGTGTCGAGGCCCGACGAGTCGTAGCCCGCCTCGAGGACGATCGTGGGCGTCCCCTGCCCGCGGCAGGACAGCGCCAGCGAGTAGCCACCGATGTCAACCTTGGTGTCGAGCGCTGACACGGACGTCGTGCTCGAGGAGCTCCCGCCGCCGCATGCCCCCAGGACGAGCGTGATCGCGATGATCGGTCCTGCCGCGCGCACCCCGCGACGCTACCCGGTTCGCCTTCGGCGGGCCGGGGATGCGAGGATGGCAACCCACCGGATCCCGAGGGAGGGACGCACGTGACCGACAGCATCTACCGCGTGACGGAGGTCATCGGAACGAGCACCGAATCATGGGAGGACGCCGCCAAGCACGCCGTGGAGACCGCTGCGAAGACCCTCCGCGACCTCCGCGTCGGTGAGGTCGTCAAGCTCGACGTCACGATCGACGACGGTCACGTGACCCACTACCGCGCTCGGGTCGCGATCTCGTTCAAGTACGAGCACGGGAACTGATCCCGGAAGCCAAGGATCCCCCGCCGAACGCGTCTGGCGGGACCACGGTCCGGGGGAGCCTCCGTTTGCGACCATCGGCCGATAGCCTGCAGCGCACCCCGATGCCGATGATGCACCCGCAGAGCTCTCAGGGGGCACCGTGAAAGGGATCCGCAGCGGGCTGTTCGCCGCGACCGCGACGTTGGCGTTGGTGGCGTCGGCCGCCATCCCCGCGACGGCGGCGCCCGACGCCCCTGCCGGGGCGAGCCGACAGGCGCGGGCCCACGCCCGAGCGCTCGTGGACCGGAACGCCGATCAGCTGTCCGACGGGCTCGATGCGCGGCTCCGGCACGCGCGGACGAGCGCTCGCATCGATGTGGTCGTCACGTTCGGCGACCGCGGATCGATGCGATCGGCCCGGGCCAGCGTCGGTGGTGCCGAGACGACGTTCTCGCTGATCGACGGGTTCGCCGCCCGGCTGACACCGGGGCAGATCCGGTCCCTCGCCCACCGACCGGGCGTGATCCGCGTCGAACCGGACTTCCCGATCCATGCGTTGGACGACGTGGCGAACCGCGACTTCGGCGTGACCGCAGCGCAAAGCGATTTCTCGGCCAACGGCTCCGGGACCGAGGTCTGCGTGGTCGACACCGGCGTGGATCCCGGGCACGAGCAGCTGAACTCGAAGGCGCCGATCCCGTGGATCGACTACATCAACGGCAACGCGGCTCCGTACGACGACTTCGGACACGGGACGAGCGTCGCCTCGATTGCGGTCGGCGACGGCGTCGGCGGTCCGATCGCGTCGCTGATGAAGGGCGTGGCGCCCGCCGCCGACCTCTCCGCCGCCAAGGTCCTGGACGCCACCGGGAACGGCGACGATTCGCTCGGGGTTCTGGGGATCCAATGGTGCGCGAACCGCGCGAGCGTCGACGTGATCAACCTCAGCCTCGGATCCGACGTGCCGTCCGACGGCCTGGATGGGCTGTCCCAGGCGGTGAATGCCGCGGTCCTGGACAAGGGCAAGATCGTGATCGCGGCAGCCGGGAACGCGGGCGACTTCCCCGGCTCGATCACCTCGCCCGGCTCCGCGGTCGAGGCGATCACGGTCGGCGCGACCGCGGATTGGTCGTCGGCCGTCCCGCAGTACGGCGCGCAGGGACCGTACCTCGCGCCGTTCTCGAGCCGTGGACCGACGATCGACGACCGAACGAAGCCGGACATCGTGGCGCCGGGCGTCAACATCGCCTCGGCGTCCGCGGGATCGACGGCGTCCTACGAGTCGGCGAGCGGCACCTCGTTCGCGACGCCGTACGTGTCGGGCCTCGCCGCGCTGCTTCGCCAGAAGCAGCCGGCGTGGACCCAGGCGAACGTGCGCGCCGACATCGAAGGCACAGCCTTCGATGTCGGCGCACCCGGCAAGGACGACGACTGGGGCGCCGGCCTGCTCGACGGCTACGAAGCCGTCGCGCAGGCCGCCGGTGGCTCGGGTCAAACGACGTTCCCCGCCTACCAACGCCTCACCGGCTCGGTCGCCGACCACGGAGTGGCGACGAAGACGTTCACGCTCGGGCCGGGCGACCTCGGCACGCCCATCGCTGCAACGATCACGGTCGGCGGCTCACCCTACTGCGTGATCGATGTGGGACCGCTCGGGTGCCTGCTGCTCGAATGGAACCCGGATCTGGAAGCGTGGTTGATCGACCCGAACGGGACTGAGCTCGCCGCGAGCACCTGCGCCGCGGACGACGAGTGCGGTCTGGGCAGGCAGGAGACCCTCCACGCGATGCCGACGGTCGCCGGGGCCTACACGATCCGTCTCGAGCCGTTCCCCGGCGACCCCACCTTCCCCACGGACCACGACGGGCATGGCGGCTCGTTCTCGATCGACCTGTTCCATGGCCCCGCGGGGACGGCCCCACCGCCATCGCCGCCTCCCGCCAGCGTGCACGTCGGCGACCTGGACGACACGAGCTCGCTGCTGTCGACCGGGTGGCGCGCCCAGGTTCGGATCCTCGTCGAGGATGAAGCCGACGCAGCTGTGGCGGGCGCGATCGTGACCGGCAAGTGGCCCAACGGCGCCACCGCCACGTGCACCACGAACGCGAGCGGGCTCTGCCGGATCGGCAGGAAGCTGGCCAAGTCGAAGCTGTCGATCGTGTTCACCGTGACGAAGATCGTCTCGGCGGTGGGCGCCTACACGGCGGCCGACAACCACGACCCGGACGGCGACAGCACGGGAACCAAGATCACGCTCGTGAAGCCCTAGCATGAGCTCCCGCGTCACGTGGCGCTGATCCGCCCTTCGACGTCCCACATCGAGAGCGACGGCTCGGCTCCGACTTCCCCGAACATCCGTGGTGCCGCCGGCGGCTCTCCGGAGGCGCGCATCGCCATCACCGCGTCCTTCGACTCCCACTCGGTGACGATCCGCCAGGTACCGTCCTCGGCCCGCAGGAGCGAGGACTCGATGAAACCGGCCGGGATCGGCCCGGCGGCCGTTGCCTCCCAGGAGGCTCGAAGGTCGTCCTCCCGCTCGGCGTCGACGACCCCTTCCACGATCGTGACGAACACGACGCACCTCCTGGGGGCACCCTCGGGTGGGCTCCTCGCGGTCGAAAGAGTAGGTTGTCCAGCGTGAAGGCTGCGGTCTGGGCTCTCGCCGGCATCCTCGCGCTGGACGCATTCCTCCTCGGTGTGCTCGGCATCGTCGCGGGCATCCGGCGGTACCGCGCGGACAGGTGGCAGCGGAGGCTTGAACGCGTCTGGCGTATCCCCAAGCTGCCCTCCCCCGCGGTTACGCGCAGGGATCGAGCCAGGAAGCTGAGCGGCCTCGTCATCGCCGCGCTGCTGACCTGGGCGTTCTTCGGCGCCAGCGGCTTGCGAGCCGCTCGCGAGAACACCTCCGCGCTCGGCTCCGGGGTCACCACGATGCAGGGCTCCACGGACCCTCGGGGCGGCTCGACGAACGACCGAGCCGACGCACGGGGCGGCCCGGTCTCCCCGCGGAGCGCCGGAGCTGAGGTGGCGTCCGCGGGTCCCGCGACCGCCTTCCCGAGCCCCACGACGACAGGGAGTGACCGCGGGGCGCCCTCCACCGTGGCCGCCATCCCCAGGTCGTCGACCGTGATCCGGCTCGTGTGGACCGGCGTCAGCCATGCGAACGGCTACGAGATCCAGCGTTCGAACGACGGCGCGACGTGGGTCTCGATCGCGTCCACCGACCCGGACACGACCGCCTACACCGACGGAGGGCTGTCGTCGGGCACCACGTACTTCTACCGCGTCCTCGCCCTCACGGACGGCGGCACCACGATGGCGTCGGACGCGGTTTCGGCCACGACCGCCGCCGACCCGTTGAGCTCGCCGTCCCTGACGACGGTCTCCGCCTCGTCCACCTCGATCGACCTCTCCTGGAACGACGTCGCCGGCGAGACGGGTTATCGGATCGAACGCTCGGCGGATGGGACGAGCGGATGGACGGCGATCGCGACGACCGGGCAGGACGTGACGAGCTACACGGACGCGGGACTCTCCCCGGGGACGACCTACGTCTACCGCGTCATCGCCGTGAACGTCGGCGATGAGTCGCCACCGTCCAACGAGTCGTCGGCGACGACCGCCGCCGAGCCACCGCCGGAGCCAGGGTCGGGCGCCCCTGGTGGGGCGGCGGACGCGACCCCGACCGATCCGCCCTCCCCCTAGGGACGCGGGTCGGCCGTCGCGGGACGGACCCGGAGCAGCAAGACCACCGCCGACGTCACCAGGACCCCGAGCGCCGCTCCCCCGATCAGGTCGAGCGGCAGATGGGCCGCCACGTACATACGGACGACCGGGACCACGACGGCCAGCACGATCGCCGCGATCCTCCAGGGACGCCCCATGGAGGCCAGCACGATGATCGTGATCGCCCACGCCACCGCCGCGTGGCCGGACGGGTAGCCGAGGCTCTCGGGGGAGAAGTTCTCTCGTTCCACGACATCCGCCACGAGGGCTGCGGGACGCCCTCGCTCGACGTACCCCTTGATGACCCTCGCCAGCACGTAGACCGTCACCCCGCTCAACGCCAGCGCGAGCGCGAGGACCCACCTCCTGAAGGCAAGAGCCACGGCCGTCGCCACGGGGATCGTGATCGCGGTCCCGTATTGGTTGAGCACCCAGAGGAAGGATCGAAGGCCGTCGGGCAGGCCGTTGACCGCCTGGAAGATCGTGACCTCCCACGCGTACACCCCTCGCTCGGCCAGGAGCGCGGTGCTCACCAGCACGGCTGCACCGATCACGATGAGCGTGACGTCGAGCGGCCACGCATCCCGCCGGCTCGTCATCCATCCGAAGGGCGGGAGCCGGCTCAAGGGATGAAGTCGGTCAGATCGATCCCGCCGAAGCCCCACCCACCCACGTCGTCCTGCTTGAGCGCGACGTCGAGCGCCGCTGCCGATGCGACGAGAACGAACCGCAGGGCCGCCGACGTCGGGCCCGTGATCTCCAGGACGTAATGGTCGGCCGTCGTGAAACCCTCGCGGAGGAAGCCGGCCCACTTCTTGGTCACGCGGGCGACCCCGGCTCCACCGGCGTCCTGGACCGCGAAATCCCATGAGCGCCAGTTCTCCGCGTCGATCGAGCCGAGCGCTTCCCCACCGGGCCCGCGCAGCGTGAACCGCTTCTTCCCGATGACGTTCTCCTGGACGATCGCCCCGCGCTCCGCGCCACCCGCGTCGCGGATCTGCAACCTGGACTTGAAGGCCTTCGCTGGACGGACGATCTCGAGGAGCTTCGTCCCGTCGGCCTCAAAGACGGAGAGCCGGTGGGTCAGGAACTGATCGATGTCGCTGACGAAGCGGAGCAGCTTCTTCGCCTTGGACTGCGCCTCTTCGCGGATCGCCCCGACCTCTTCGCCCTCCGGATCCAGGATCCGATACTCGTTGGTCATCTCGATCAGCTTCGCCTTCTGGCTGATCACGAGGACGTCGCGCTCGAGTAAACCCGTCATCCGGCAATCCTAGTCCCGGCCTCGCTCCTCTTGGTGGCGCCGTGTCACGCCGAGCGCGCGCGGCGTCGTGAGCCGACCTGGAGAAGGTCGCGCACCGCGTCGAAGAACTGATCGGCCGACCCACGCCACGTCGGGAGCGTCTCGGCTCTTCGCCTGGCGGCGGCTGCGAACCGATCGCGAGCGGCGGCGTCAGTCGTCATCGTTCGGAGCGCCGAGGCGAGTCCCTGGCGGTCGCCCGGAGCAGGCATGAGCGCCTCCCTGCCGTGCTCGGCGAGTCGCGGAAGGTTCGCGGCACGCCAGCCGATCACTGGCAGGCCGGCGGCGATCGCCTCTGCCCAGACCGTTCCATACGCATCGACCAGCGAGCACAACGCGAAAACGTCCGCCGATCGATACAAACGTCCGACCTCCTCGACGGGCATCGGCCCGCAGACCACCACGCGCCGCGAGAGATCGGCCGAGGAGATCCGGCGGGCCATGCGGCGGGCGTACGCCCGATCCCGGTCATGCGATCCCACGAGCCACAGCGTCGCCGCCTCATGGGGCAAGGAGGCGAACGCATCGAGCAGCTCCAGGATGCCCTTGCTCGGCAACCAGTTCGCCACGCACAGGACCGCCGCGCGTCGACCGCGGCGCAGGTCCAGGGGCGGCCCCGCCGCGACCGGCACATCGCACCCCGGTGGCACGACTCGGATGCGCTCCTCTGGAACCCCCGACCTGAGAAGGTCCTCGACGAGGCTCTCGGCGGCCGCGACGACGCCGTTCGCACGACGGTAGGCGAGGCGGTCGAGGGCTCCCTGCGTGCTCGACCGGATCGGGCCGTGATCCACACCGCCCGGCCGCTGGTGCACGACCGCGACGAACGGCACCGGTTCGCGTCCGATCCAGGGCGCCGCGAGCGCGGCGGCGATGCTGTCGAGCAGGATGCCGTCGGAGAGTATCGCCGCAGCGTGCACCGTGCGCGCCGCGGGCAATGCGCCGAGGGGCCATGCGAGCGACGGGATCGAAAGGGGTCTGATCTCTGCTGCATGTTCGGCGGCGGCACGCTCCATCATGCGGTGGTAGCGATAGCCGCCGGTCTGCTGGTTCGGATCGCCGAGCGTCACGAGAGAGAGCCGCAGTTTCGGCACGCCTTCACGATCGTTCACGGATCCCCCCGAACGCGTCCTCCGACTCCCACACGCGGATCGAGACGAACTCCGCACCGTCGCCCTTGAGGAGGGGACCCAGCTGAGTGTGGATCCACCCGGCGAGGACCTCCACGGTCACGCTCTCCGCCCCGCATACATCGGCGAGGTCACGATCCCGGGCGTGCTCCGTCACGTCGGCGAGACCGGCCGTGACGACGTCGAGGTCGCAGACCATCCCTCGCTCATCGAGACGCTCCCGCTCGGCCACGACCTCGACGCGGTAGTCGTGCGCATGACGCTCGTTCTCGGGTGGTGGTTGCAACGGCATGATGTGGAAGGCGCGGAACCGCGCCGTCGCTCCGACCTCGAACATCAGTACCTCAGCTCGACGTGCATCATGCCGGCCTCGCCACGATCGAGTGCGCCATAGGCTGCGGGGGCTCGATCGAACGGCACCTCGTGCGTCGCGAGCAGCTTGATCGGGAGCTCCCTCAGCAGCGCGATCGCCGCTCGACGGCGGCGTGGAACATCCCACCGGTCGGCGAGGCGCGCGGGGATCGTGGAGACCTGGGTGCTTCGGATCTGGAGCCGACGTCGGTGGAACGCCTTTCCGAGCGGCAACGAGACCTCCTTGGTCCCGTACCAGCTGCACACGAGCACCTCACCCTCGTGGCGGAGGAGCTCGAGAGCATCCGCCAGCGCATCCGGATGTCCCGTCGCGTCCACCACGAGCGGCACGCCGGCGCCGCCGGTCATCTCCGCCACCACCTCGCCGATCTCGGAGACGTCGACGGCACGGACGCCGAACCCGTTCGCCGCCTCGCGACGATCCCGGCGCGGATCGGCTCCGACGACGTCGGCGCCGGCGCGTTGCAGCAGCGCGGAAGTGAGGGTCCCAACCACTCCCAGGCCGAACACGACCAGCGGCTCGCCGAGGTGCGGGCCGGCATCGAGAGCGACCTGGAGGGCCGTTTCGACGAGCGGGAACAGCGTGGCGACCCTCGCGTCGACATCGTCGACGCGTACGACGTCGCCGCCGGAGACCGAGAATAGGTCTTGGTGCGGGTGGAACGCGAAGACCGTCACGCCTTCCCCGACGCCCTCGACGTGGGACGTCAGGACATCGCCCACGCAGCTGTAGCCGTAGGCGAACGGGTACTCGAAGCGGCCACCCAGGGAGGCGATCGTCTCGTCCCGCGGCGCGTCGGCATCGAGCTCGCCTCGGTACGCGAGCAGCTCGGTCCCACCGCTGATCCCCGACCACCGCGTTCGGACGAGAAGCTCGCCGTCGATCGGAGCCGGGACATGGACCGCCTCGAGCTCGACGCGTCGCGGGGCGACGAACCGCAGGGCACGCCCTTTCATGGACAACACGCTACCCTCGGGAGACATCGGCGAACCGGCAGATGATTCACCCGCAGGCATCCTGGGAAACGGGCCACCTGATGTCCACAGCGAGCGTCGCGCCATCCGCACCAGATGAGATCGCCAGCCTGACGCTGCCCACCCCCTTCGGGGAGTGGCAGACCTGGGCGTTCGACTGGGACGGAGCCGTTCACCTGTGCCTGTGCCGCGGGGAGATCCGCGACGGCGAGGACATCATGGTCCGGCTCCATTCGGAATGCCTCACCGGCGACGCGCTCGGCTCGCTCCGCTGCGATTGCGGCGTGCAGCTCCGGCAGGCTCTTCGACGGATCGCCGCGGAAGGTCGCGGGATCCTCGTCTATTCCACCGGCCACGAGGGAAGAGGCATCGGTCTCGCCAACAAGCTGCGGGCGTACATGCTGCAGGATCACGGCCTCGATACGGTGGAGGCCAACGAGCACCTGGGGTTCCCGGTCGACCGGCGAACGTTCACGGACGCCGCCGCGTGCCTCCGTGCCCTCGGGGTGCGATCGGTCCGTCTCATGTCGAACAATCCGGACAAGGCGCAGGCGCTGACCGAGGCCGGCATCCGTGTGCTCGACGTGGTTGGGCTCCCCACCGCCGCACACGCTCGCAACCACCGCTACCTCACGACGAAGCAGGAGCTGATGGGGCACGCGGGTCCGATGGGCGCACCGCTCGTCGACGACGTCGGCCCACCGCCCGACGTCGGAAAGCTCCTCGGAGCGGTCCGTCCGGCCGAGGCAAAGCCGTACCTCGTGGTCAAGTACGCGCAGACCCTCGACGGCAGGATCGCGACGTCGAGCGGGGACTCTCGGTGGATCAGCGGCGAAGAGGAGCGCCGAGTTTCGCACGCCCTTCGTGCTTCCTGCGACGCCGTCCTGGTCGGGATCGGCACCGTCTTAACCGACGATCCTCAGCTGACGGTGCGGATGGTTCCAGGAGCTTCGCCGATCCGCGTGGTGCTCGACGCGACCCTACGGATCCCGGACCGATCACGGGTGCTGACCGACGATACCGCCGCGACGACGATCGTGACGACCGGATCTTCCCCGGTGGAGCGCCGTGACGAGCTTCGCCGCAGGGGCGTCTCGGTGCTCGTGGTGCCCGCGGGACCGCTCGGCGTGGATCTCGCTGCGGCAATGGTAGCCCTCCGTCGGGCGGGGATCAGATCCCTGTTGGTAGAGGGCGGCGCGCGCGTGATCACATCGTTCCTCTCGCACGGGTTGGCGGACCGCCTGATCGTGGGCATCGCGCCACGCGTGCTCGGGAGCGGGACGGACGCCGTCAGCGATCTCGGTGTCACGGAGGTCTCGAAGTCCCTCAGGATCGAGCGCGGAGCCGTTCATCTCGCAGGTGATGACGTCCTGATCGCCGGCGACATCGCCGGCACGTGATCCGGGCGACGAAGTCGAACGGATGGGGCTCGGCGTGACGGATACCCTTCGCCGCGGCTATGTCCTCATGGATGGGTTCAGCGTGTACGTCGCAACGATCTCCGCCTGATCGAGCACGTGTCCCGTAAGAGCGGCCTCCAACGCATCCAGCGTGAAGCCGGCTGGAAGGCCGAGGCTGTCAACATCGAGCGCGTACACGGTTGTGACGTAATGATGGAGGTGTTCGTCGTTCCACGGTGGGAACGGCCCGTCCCAACCACCATAGGTTCCATCGAGGTCGGGGTTCCCCTCGAAGAGACCGCGGTATCCGTTGGCGCCACTGACGCCCCCGACGGCCGTTGGACCGGGAGGCTTCCCGTGAGCTACGAACCCGTCCCCGTCAGCACCTTCGGGCATCTCATGGACGTCGGTCGGGATGTCCACGACCAGCCAATGCGGGAATCGGACGCGCGGTTCGTCGTCGCCGAGCGAGAGACCCTCCACCCCCATCCGGGTCCGATCCGCAGGCACATCGGGATCGACGACCGAGATCGCGAATGAGCGCGTGCCGTCCGGTTCTCCCGACCATCGCAGATGGGGGCTCCGATCCTGCCCGTTCATCGCCGCGCGGCCATCGGGCGTGGGAACGGCGACCGCGTACACCTCCGCGATCGGCTTCCCGTCCGCGATGCTCGTGCTCTCGATCGTGAGACCCATCATGCCCCCTTCGTCCCGTGATGCGAGGCTCGCACCGAACGTGGACAGGCGGCAACCACCGTGGAGACGGGATGGGGGCCTCCGGCCTGCGTCCCGGCGGATCGGTAAAAGTGGTCCGCGGCGCGAGGGAACCCTCGTCCTTACCTCGGAGTACCTGTGAGTCGTTATGCCAGTGTCATGAGTGAGCAGGCCCCTCAACGTCGCCATCCGCCGTGACGTCTCGCATCGAGCGCGGAAAGAACGTCCGCGAGAACGACATCGCGCCAGCCGGGATCCGCCAGGGCATCACCCGAACCGAGAACACGCCTGCGCGCACCGCCTCGTCCGCTTGCTTCAGCCGGCGGGCCTCGTCGACCGGCACGCTGAGGATGCTCAGCCCGCGCAGCTCACCAGCAGGGTCGCTGAGCGGCCCAGCCGCGAGCAGCGAGCCCGCCTCGTGAAGCGACGCGAGGTGCGCGAGGTGCGCGTCCTGGAAGGCGTCCGAGTTGGGCGTCGGCCCGCTGACGAGCAGCGAGATCGTGAACTCGTTGAACTCCATCTCAGGCAAGCGGCTCGCCCGTCTCGAGCAGCGTCTTCAAGCCGCTGAGCACGGTCATCCAACCGACACCGGCGACGTCGGCTGCCGTCTTCGGGGCGCCCTCGAGCCGGTCGTGGACGACCGTGAGCAGACACGTTCCATCGTCCTGCGGCTCGACCTCCCACGTGACGCGGCTCTCGTCCTCGTCTGCGAGCTCGGGGTCGTACCGCGAGCGCCAGCCGTGCACGAGCTTGCGCGGCGGGTCGTACTCGTAGACCGGCTCGTCGCCTCGGACGTCGCCGCTGGGGCCGAGCGACGAGTAGTGGTCCGGAGCGACCGTGATGCGCGAGCCGTAGAAGTAGCGCTCGGTGAACTCCGGCTTAGTGATCGCCTCCCAGACCGCCTCGGGCGCGGCCTTGATGACGATGTTGTAGACCTGCGTCGTCTGCACCTCTGTGGCCGTCATGCCGTGTCCTCCAGTTCGTGCTTGAGGCCTGCGAGCGCCGACACCTGGCGCTCCCTGTATTTGTCGATCCAGCGGTCGTGGATCAGCCGGATCGGCACGGGATTCAGGAAGTGGAGCTTCTCGCGACCCGATCTCCTGGTTACGACGAGGCCCGCACCCTCGAGCACCCGCAGGTGCTTCATGACGCCGAAGCGCGTCATCTCGATCTGCGACTCGAGCTCCGTGAGCGTGCGGCCGTCACGTACGTAGAGCCGATCGAGCAGGAGCCTGCGCGTCGGATCGGCGAGCGCTTTGAAGACCTGGTCGTCGTCGGTCACAGGAGGACGATATGTGACCGCTAGGTCACCTGTCAAGGCCAACGCTGGGCTGAGCCGGCCGGAGGCTTCGGTCGAGGCGCGGGATCGATGGCGGGACGCTTGGCATCGTCGCCGTCCGGGTCTTGCCACGATCAGGAGGTTGGCCCAGACGGTCCGGCGCCGGCACGTGGCATGGGGGACCTGAGGGCCCAGTTGTCTCGGCGCTTCCCTGCTTCCGGGCTCTCAGTCTTGTCGCCCCGATCGACCGCCCACGTCAAACGTCGTCGCGAACGATGCGGACCACCACCTCCGCGGATGGGCGTCCGTTCGAGCGCTTGGACCGGAACCCCCGAAGGACGAGCGCAGTGAGTGCAGTGCTCCCCAGGATCACGCCGACCAAGCTCTTCATCGATCGGAACGGAGCCGGGATACGAGCCTCGAGCTCTCGCAGGTCGGCCTCGAGCCGG
>JBKOZW010000134.1:0-9529 GCA_046726095.1 Actinomycetota bacterium | reverse complement strand
TTCCGCGCGCACGGCGCTCGCCAGTTCCGCGACGCGATCGCCCGGAACCTGGACGAGGCGGAGCTCCTTTACCGCCACGCGCAGACCACCGAAGACTTCGAGGTGATGGAGGCGCCGCCGCAGCTCTCGATCACGCCGATCCGCCACGTCCCGGCCGGGGTCGACCTGAACGAGCACAACCAGGCGCTGGCCGATGCGATCCAGGCGGACGGACGCGTGTATCTCGCCTCCGCGCTCATCGACGGTGACGTCTGGCTCCGACCGTGCTTCGTGAACTTCCGCACGACCGACGACGACGTGCTCGCCGCGATAGAGGTCGCGCGCGAGCTCGGCGACCGCCTGGCGAGCGGACGCGGCCGATGACCGCCGATGCCCTCCTCCCGGACGAGCGCAAGGTCCTGGAGCAGCTGGGCCACCTGCCGCTGGATTTCCGGGCGATGTGGGCGATCTCGAACCTGTTCCGGAGCTCGGCCGCGATCCGCCGGCACATGGAGGCGAAGGTGTTGGCGCCGGACCGGCTCTCGTGGACCTCGTTCGTCGGCCTCTGGGTGCTCTGGGTGTGGGGAGAGCTCGGTGCGAACGCCTTCGCCGACGCGGTCGGGATCAGCCGGCCGACCGCGACCGGGGTCCTCCGGACGCTCGAAGGGCGCGGCTGGACGACGAGACGGAAGGACCCGGCCGACGGCCGGGGCGTCCTGGTGTCGCTGACACCGGCGGGACATCGGAAGATCGAGCAGCTCTTCCCGCGGTTCAACGCCGAAGAGGCGGCACTGGCGGCCACGTTGACGGCATCGCAGCAAGAGCAGCTCGCGGTGATGCTCCGGCGGCTGTTGGGGGTCGTCGACCGCGCCGACGTCAACGTGCGGTGACGCGGACCGGCATCCGCTTGATGCCGTTGACGAAGTCCGAACGGATCCTTTCGACCGGCCCCACGAACTCGATCGACTCCAGCCGGGGGAGCAGCTCCTGGAACAGGACCTTCGTCTCGAGCCGAGCGAGATGCGCCCCGAGGCAGAAGTGCGGGCCACCGGGGCCGAACGTGACGTGGTCGTTCGGCGTCCGGGTCACATCGAACCGGTACGCGTCGGGGAAGACCTCTTCGTCCCGGTTGGCGCTGATGTACCAGGTCACCACCTTGTCGCCGGCCTTGATCCGCTGACCGCGCAGCTCGACGTCCCGGGTCGCGGTCCGCCGGAAGTGCATCACGGGCGTCGCCCAGCGCAGTATCTCCTCCACCGCCTTGGGGATCCGCTCGGGGTCCTCCTGCAGGAGCCGCATCTGATCGGGGTGCTCCGCGAGCGCGAGCATCCCTGAGCTGATCGTGTGCCGGGTCGTCTCGTTGCCGGCGATCATCAGCAGCGCGAAGTAGTTGTGGTAGTCGTGCTCGCTCAGGGTGCCTTCGCTCTGCGCGGCGACCAGCGCCGCGATCACGTCGTCGCTCGGCTCGGCGAGCCGCACGTCCCGCTGCCGGTCCGCGTAGGCGAAGACCTTGAGGGCGGTCGGAGAACGGAAGGGGAGAAGACGGTACTCCTCGGTGTCGACCCGATCGATGACGGCCGCGGAGAGCTCCGGGTCCTGGTTCGCGATCATCTGGTCGCCCCATTCGATCAGCTGCGGTGCGTCGTCCTGCGGGACGGTGAAGATCGAGCACAGGAACCGGATCGGAAGCTCGCGGCTGATCTCGCGGACGAAGTCGAACGGCTCATCCGGGTCGAGGGCGTGGTCGAGCACGCCTCGCGCCACGTCTCGGATCCAGTCCTCATAGGCGCCCACCCCCCGCGCGCTGAACCGCTTGGAGCAGATCTTCCGCATCTCCGTGTGCCGAGGAGGGTCCGTCTCGAGCATCGAGTTGCGGATCCGCAGCTGCTCCGGGTCCAGCTCCTCGAGCCCGACGGCACCGACCTCGGATGAGAACGTCTCCCAATCCATGTGGATCGCGGTGAGGTCGTCGTGGCGCGTCACCGCCCAGAAGCCGTGGTTCGGGGACGGCTCCGGGTGCCAGAAGACCGGATGGTCGCGGCGGAGCGTGTCGAACCAGTCGAACGGGATCCGCTCGACGTAGTTGTCGGGGTTCGCCAGGTCGATCCGGTCGAGGGACTCGAGCATCCCTCAGACGGTACCTCCGCCGCCGGCCGACGACTCCATCCGCCGCTTCAGGTTCCCGAGGGACGTCATGGCGTCCTTCTTGATCGCGAAGTGCGCTAGGGCGAACACGACCGGGCTCAAGCTGCCGGTGACCTTCTTCGTCACGACCGTGCCGTTCCCGTCCGGACGAAGGGTGTAGTCGTTCTCGTACCAGGCGTCCTTCTTCCCGTCCTGATGCTGGTCCGACCGGATGGAGAATCCTCGGGGTGGGTCGAACTTCGTGACCGAAAGGTCGGCCGAGACCGCCTTGCCGCCGAAGACGCCGGTGGAGCGGTACGTCGAGGACGAGCCAGGCCCGTCGCCACCGGTCTGCTCCATCGTCATGTTGGCCTTCGGGTTGGCCCACGAGGGGTGCCGCTCGACGTGGGACAACTCGTGGAAGACCCGTTCGGGCGGTGCGTCGATCTGGATCGAGAACTGCGGCATCGCTCCCCCTTCCGATCGGCCGCCGGGCGGCGACCGCCAACCCCTCGACGAACCGGGGGGCTCGGTTCCGACAGCGGAGCCTAGAAGAACGGCGTGTAGAAGGCGAGTTCCCAGTCGGTCGGATCGGTCGTCGCGGGGTCCTCGACGGCGTCGGTGTAGCGCTTCCACTCCGCGAGCTTCAGCTCGGCGAACGCATCGACCAAGGGAGCCCCGAGCGCCGCGCAGAGCTTCTGGTCGCCGCGCATCGCCTCGACCGCCGACTCGAGCGTGTCCGGGATGTGGACGGAGGCGGCGGGGGGATCGCCGAGGGGCTGCGCGCCCGGCAGCGTCATCGCCTCCTCGACCCCGAAGCGGCAGGCGTGTAGGAGGGCGGCCGAGGCCAGGTAGGGGTTGCAGGCTCCGTCCGGGACGCGGTTCTCCAGCCTCGTGGACGCGCCGCGGTCGGGGGAGATCCGGATGGCCACGGTCCGGTCGTCGTGGCCCCAGTTGGCCCAGTAGCCGTTCATCATGTCCGGGAGGAGGCGCTTGTACGCGTTGACGGTCGGGGCGCAGATCGCCGCGGCTCCCTCGTGATGGCTGAGCATCCCGGCCATGGCGTGTCGCGCGAGGTCGGTCAGACCCTCGGGGTCGTTCCCGTCATAGAGGGCGTTGCGGCCGTCGGCGTCGCGGAAGCTGATGTTCACGTGCAACCCGGAGCCGCCTCGATCGGCGAACGGCCGTCCGATGAACGTCGCGCGTTTGCCTTCGCGTGTGGCGACCTCGTGGGCGAGGACCCGGAACAGGAAGGCGTCATCGGCAGCGGCCACCGCGTCGCGGTAGTGGACGTTCACCTCGAACTGCGAGTCGTCGAACTCGGTGCACCAGGCCTCGATGTCGAGGCGGCTGCCGACCGCCGCTCCCACGATCCGGTCGACCGTGCCATCCGGGTCCACCGCCGTGCCTGTCCCGTAGACCCGCGAGGCTGGGGTCGCGAGCGGCGCCCAGCCGCCCTCGCCGTCCGGACGCAGGAGGTAGAACTCGAACTCGAACGCGATCTGGGGCTCCAGACCTATCGATCGCCACGGTTCGACGGCTCGCTGCAGCGCGGTCCTGGGGTCGACGTCTAGGGGAGCGTCGCCGCGGAAGAG
Source organism: Actinomycetota bacterium (assembly GCA_046726095.1). Lineage (GTDB taxonomy): Bacteria > Actinomycetota > UBA4738 > UBA4738 > HRBIN12 > AC-51. The sequence goes on along the minus strand of JBKOZW010000134.1, from coordinate 5,831 downwards.
GGCCCCGATCCCGACCGTCGTGTCGGGCTCCCACCCCGGACGGAGCGACGCTTCGTCCAGGCGAGCCTCGAGGTCGGGCAGCCCGACGTCGAACGCGAGGCCGGGGATCGGCAAGATCTCGCGGTCGAAGGTCAACGGGAAGGTCGCGAGGCAGAAGTTGGCCTTCCCGCGAGATCGCCAGTCTCCGTACAGGTACTTCCCGCGCTCGATGCCGTGCAGGTCGGACCAGAGCAGCCGCAGCCGTTTCCCTTCGCCCACGTCGCCCATCCGTCGTCTTCCTCTCTCGCTCCGTGATCAGTCGTGTCGCGGCGCGCGAACGCCGCGGAACTCCCAGTCTCCCCCGAACGCGGTGGAGACGACCTCCTCCGAAGCGCTCGGCTGCGCCCCGACGTCGTCCCGCACGGGGACGCTGCCCTCGGCGATCGTGTTCCGGAGGATCCCGAGGCCCTCCACCTCGACCTCGACGACGTCGCCCGGCTCGACCGGCCGCGAGTTGGCGGGCGTCCCGGACAGGATCACGTCCCCGGGCTCGAGCGTGATTGTGCGAGCGATGTCGGCGACGAGGTAGTGCATGTCCCAGATCATCTCGTCGGTGCTGCCCGACTGCGCGGTCCGGCCGTTGACCCTCGTCTCGATCCGCTTGCCGTGGAAATCCCAGCCTTCGACGAGCCCAGGGCCGAGCGGACAGAGCGTGTCCGATCCCTTGACGCGGAGCATCGACCCCGCGTCGGTGTCGCGGAAGTCGTGGAGGCCGAAGTCGTTCGCGACCGTGTACCCAAGGATGTGGACGCCGGCATCCGCCGGTGCGACGTGGGAGGTGCGCTCGCCTATCACGATCGCGATCTCGCCCTCGTAGTTGAGGAATCGGCAGCGCGGGGGCCGGACGACGTCGCCACCGTGAGCGTTCAGCGCGGAGACGGGCTTGTGGAAGTACGTGGGTGCGGGTCCGAGCTTCGCCTGGAACTCGGCGCGGCGACTCTCGTAGTTCAGGTGGACGCACACGATCTTGGTCGGCTCGACCGGCGGGAGGTGCGCGGCGGCGTCCTCGGCGATGCGGCGTCCGTCCTGCGCGACCAGCTCGTCGCCGTTGGGCACGACGGTCGTCGGTTCACCGTCGATCAGGACCCTCCGCGTCTCCACCGGCCGCGTCTCCACCGGCCGTAGGATAGGCCGCGTGCCCGAATTGAGCGGTTTCGTCGCGCCCCGCTCGCCGGAGGGGCGCGCTTCGATCGTTCCGGCGCCTCCGTGGCACTACTCGGGCGACGTCCTGACCCTGGAGTACCGCGCGGAGCCCGGTGCTGTGGCGCGCTGGTTGCCGGATGGGATCGAGCCCGCCGCGGAGGAGCCGGACGCGGTCGCCGTGATCTTCGCGGACTGGCAATCCTGTTCGGACGGAGGGGCCGAGCTGCTCGACCCGATCAGATCGCAGTACAAGGAGTGCTTCGTGGTCGTCCGATGTCGCTACGGCAGGGAGACGTACTCGCGCTGTGTGCTGATCTGGGTCGACAAGGACTTCGCGCTGGCGCGCGGATGGTTCCAGGGATACCCCAAGAAGCTCGGGTCCATCTGGATCACGCGGCTAGTGAGCGTCGGCCGAGCGGGCCCCCGGCTGGAGGCCGGGGGCACGCTCGGCGCGACGCTCACCGCGAACGATCGCCGGTTGATCGACGCGACGTTCACGATCGAGGGTCCGTCGGACACGGGAGGATTCGTGAACGCCCTCCCGATGCTGCACTCACGCTGGGTGCCGTCGATCGACGCGCACGGAGACGTCCTCGACGAGCTCGTGACGATGTCTTCGCGGGATGTCGAGCTGGGTCCGGTCTTCATGGGCTCGTTCTCGCTCTCGCTGTACGACGCGCCGGGAGAAGAGCTCTCGTCGCTGAGCGCCGTCGAGCCGATCGCCGGCTACTGGCGTCAGGTCGGCGCGACCTTCGGCGGCGGCGAGCACCTCGCCTGAGCGGTAGCCTGCCGCGTCATGCGACTGGTGCGCTTCCGTCATGGCGACCGCATCGCGACCGGTGCGATCCAGCCGGGGTCCGAGTCGATCCAGGTGCTCGCCGGGACGTTCTTCGAGGATCCGCTCCCCACCGGTGACGAGATCGCGATCGACGACGTGATGCTCCTCGCACCCGTCCTCCCGTCCAAGCTCGTGTGCGTCGGGAAGAACTACGCGGCGCACGCCGCCGAGTTCGGGATGGACGTGCCCGAGGAGCCGCTGCTGTTCCTGAAGCCATCGACCGCGGTGATCGGACCGGGCGACGCGATCCGCCTCCTCCCTATCAACCAGCGGACCGACTACGAGGGCGAGCTCGCCGTCGTGATGGGCCGCCTCGCCCGCAACGTCAGGGCCGAGGACGCTTCGCGGTTCATCCTCGGGTTCACGTGCGCGAACGACGTCACGTTACGCGACCTCCAGCGGCCGGACGATCAGTGGACGAGAGCCAAGGGCTTCGACGGATCCTGCCCGATCGGACCGTGGATCGAGACCTCGGTCGATCCGACCGATGCGGTCGTCGAGACCCGCCTCAACGGTGACGTGGTCCAGCACGCGAGCACGTCGGACATGGTCTTCGGCGTCGCCGAGCTGATCGAGTACGTGACGACGTTCATGACGATGCTTCCCGGCGACGTCCTGCTGACCGGAACCCCAGAGGGCGTCGGTCGGATCCAGGCGGGCGACACGGTCGAGGTGGAGGTCGAGGGGGTCGGCACGCTCCGCAACGAGGTGTCCGGACCGTGACGGTGCGCTGTCGGTTCGCACCGGCACCGTCCGGCTCGCTGCACGTCGGCAACGTCCGAAGCGCCCTCTTCTCTTGGTTGTGGGCTCGTCGCAACGGCGGGGCGTTCATCCTCCGCGTCGAAGACACCGACGCCTCGCGCGTGACGGAGGCGGCCTTCCGCGGCGTCCTCGACGACCTTCGTTGGCTCGGTCTGGACTGGGACGAGGGGCCGGAGGTGGGCGGGGACCACGGGCCCTACCGCCAGTCGGAGCGCCTCGAGATCTACCGAGGGATGGTCGAGCGGCTGCTCGACCAAGGCGATGCCTACCGCTGCTACTGCACGGACGGGGAGCGGAAGCAACGCGACTCGGCGGCTCGAGCGCGCGGCGAGCCGCCCGGCTACGACGGGCATTGTCGGGAGCTGACCGACGCCGAGCGAGCGGCCTTCGTCGCCGAAGGCCGCTCGTCCGTGGTCCGCTTCCGCATGCCCGAGCGTGAGTGGGTCGTCGACGACGTCGTCAAGGGTGAGGTGCGCTGGCCGTCGGGGGACCTCCGGGATTTCGTCCTGCAGAGATCCGACGGATCGCCGGTCTTCCTGCTCGCGGTCGCCGTGGACGACATGCTGATGGAGGTCTCGCACGTCGTGCGCGGGGACGATCTGCTCGCGAGCGCGCCGCGCAACATCGCGGTGATCGGGGCCCTCGGAGGCGTCGCGCCCGTGTACGCGCATGTGCCGCAAGTCGTGGGGCCGGATCGCAAGCCGCTGTCCAAGCGCCACGGCTCGACGAGCGTCGAGGCGTTCCGCGAACAGGGGTTCCTGGCCGACGCCCTCGTCAACTACCTGGCTCTGCTGGGGTGGTCGCCCGGCGACGACCGCGAGATCATCGCGCTCGACGAGATGATCCGGCTGTTCGACCTGACCCGGGTCTCGAGCAACCCGGCGGCGTTCGACGTTGAGAAGCTCACCTGGATGAACACCCACTACCTCCAACAGCTCGATGACGATGAGCTCGCCGCGCGGTCCGTGCATTTCTTCTCGCAAGCGGGCTCCGGTGTCGAACCGGCGGTGCTCCGCGCCGCGATGCCCGCGGTCCGCGAACGCGTGCACACCCTCCGCGACGTGGTCGATCTGCTGCGGTTCCTGTTCTCCGACGACGTCGTTCCGAACGAGCAAGCCGCCAAGCTGATCGCGAACGCCCCGGCCGGGTACCTCAAGGGCGTGGCCGATGCGCTCGATGCTCTCCCGGGATGGGATCACCAAGCGATCGCCGACGCGCTGGATCGGGCGGCCGAGGGGGCCGGGCTGAGCCGCATGAAGGGATGGCAGCCCATCCGCGCCGCGGTGACGGGATCGAACGTGTCGCCGCCGCTACCGGAATCGCTCGAGCTCCTCGGCCGCGACCGGACCGTCGCGCGGGTCCGGGCGCTGGCGTCGTGATGCGAGCGGTCGCCGCGCTCGTGGCCGTGCTTTCGATCGTCGCGGGCGTGGGGGTGCCGCCGGCACAGGGCGCCGCGCTGGAGGCCGGCTCCGTGACGCTCGCCGCGAGGAAGCCACCCATCGTGTGGAAGCCGATCCCGTTCGGCGACAAGAGGATGTCGGAGATGGCGGGGTATTCGAAGCGTCATTACGGGCAGCACACATGGCGCCTGCAGGGTCCGAAGGTGATCATCGAGCACTACACCGACGGGACGAGCTTCTCGAGCGCGTGGAACACGTTCGCCGCGAACTCCCGGCACAACGGCGAACTGCCAGGGACGTGCGCGCATTTCGTCATCGACCGTGACGGGACGATCTACCAGCTCGTTCGTCTTCGGATCCGGTGCCGGCACGCCGTCGGGATGAACTACACGGCGATCGGCATCGAGCATGTCGGGACCAGCGACCAGATGGTGCTCAACGACTGGGCGCAGATGCATTCGTCACTGCGGCTGACGCTCTGGTTGATGCAGAAGTACGGCATCAACATCGGCAACGTGATCGGCCACCGGGAGTCGCTCTACAGCCCGTACCGGTTGGAGCGCTATCGATCATGGCGGTGCCTCGTCCACGCCGACTTCCCGCACTGGGCGATGCGGAAGTACCGACATCGGTTGCGGGAGCTCGCGTCCAAACGGGGGGTTCCGGTCGGGAAACGCCCCGTCTGGCAGAACGTGTACGACTGCTGAGACGGGGTGCTTGCCCCCCGGCTCGTCGAGGAGCAGGATGACGCGGAGGGGGTCGGATGGGGAAGATCCTCACGCTGCCCGAGCGTCAGGATGCCTGGGGCGATTGGCACCAGGTCCTGCGAGACGTCTGCTACGGCTGCGGCTGCCGGTACGTCTTCGCCGAGGACGACCACGACCTGGTCTGGGAACCGGGCCGGCAGATCCCGCCCGCCTGCATGGACGAGCTCTGTGAGTGTCACACCGAGCCCGTGATCGGCGAACGCCGCGACTAGCGCATCGCGAGCACCTGGACGATCGCCGCCTGGTCGATCGTCAGGGTCCCGTCGTAAGAGCCGAGACCGCCGCGCGTGAACAGCCCATCGGGGTCTCGCGCTTCCCGGATCAGCCGGTCGGCGTAGCGTGCGCGGACATCCGCAGCGTGCCCCGAGACGGACGGGACGCCGAGCAGGGCGCGGAACCAGATCGCGGCGAACGGCGGGGGCTCGCGCCAGAGGCGCTCGCCGTCGACGACGGCGAGCGACGCACGGGCGGTCGCGACCGCGTCGCGGTCGCGACCGAGCGCGGAGAGCGCGGCGAAGGCCGCGCCCTGGTTGTAGCTGTAGACGGTTGGTTCTACCCGGCCGCCGTCGACCCGGTCGGCGTAGAGACCGTCCTCGTTGCGGAGCGTGGCGTCGAGCCAGCCCATCCAGCGCTCGGCGAGGTGGCTCTCGCCGAGTGACGCCGCGAGCCACGCGGCGGACGCCGTGCTGCACGCGTTCCGGGACGACGCGCCCTCTGCCCATCGCACCCCGCCCTCCGGGTGCTCGCCGGTCGTGACGAAGTCGAGGATCCGCCGCGCGAGGGCTCGGCCGCCCAACCGGATGGCGACGAGGGCCAGCCACGCGTTGTCGTCGAAGAAGCGGCGACGGGGTCGCGGCGCATCCGCGAACCCCTCCCCCCCCC
>JBKOZW010000133.1:0-4335 GCA_046726095.1 Actinomycetota bacterium | reverse complement strand
CGGATCGAGGCGACCGGGCTGACGACGGCCGAGGCCTGCGGGGACACGCCGCGCGTGATCATGGGGTGCCCGCTCGCCGGGGTGGCCGCCGACGAGGTGATCGATGCGTCCCCGGAGATCGCGGACATCCGCGCGCTGTACGTCGGGTCGCCCGAGTTCTCCAATCTGCCGCGCAAGTACAAGACCTCGGTCGGCGGCTGCGCCCACCGGTGCACCAACCCCGAGATCAACGACATCGCGTTCGTCGGCGTCGTGCATCCTCAGCTCGGCCCGGGCTATGACTTCCAAGTGGGAGGCGGCCTATCGACGAACCCGATGTTCGCGCAGCGACTCGGGGCGTTCGTGGCGCCCGGAGGCGTCGCGGCCGCGTGGGCCGGGATGACCGCCCTGTTCCGCGAGTACGGCTACCGCCGCTCACGTAACCACGCCCGTCTGAAGTTCCTCGTCGCCGACTGGGGGGCCGAGCGCGTGCGGAAGGTCCTCCAGGAGGAGTTCCTCGGGTCGGACCTCCCGGACGGACCCCCGCCCCCGCCCTCGGCCCTTCACCTCCGCGACCACATGGGCGTGTTCCCGCAGAAGGACGGGCGAGTGTACGTCGGGTTCGGTCCTCGAGCCGGCAGGATCGCGGGCCACCAGCTGCGGCTCGTCGCCGACCTGGCCGACGAGTTCGGCAGCGGCAAGGTCCGCGCGACCGCGCAGCAGAAGCTCGTGATCGTCGACGTCGATCCGGCCCGCGCCGACGAGCTCGTCGCGCGGCTCGACGCGCTCGATCTCCCGGCGCTCCCCCACGCGTTCCGGAAGGGGACGATGGCGTGCACCGGGATCGAGTTCTGCAAGCTCGCGATCGGCGAGACGAAGGGCCGCGCGCAGTGGCTCTCGACCGAGCTCGCGCGGCGGCTCCCGGGGTTCGACGAGGAGATCCGGATCCACGTGAACGGCTGCCCCAACTCGTGCGCTCGATTCCAGGTCGCGGACATCGGCCTGATGTCCGCGCTCCGCGTCCGTCCCGACGGGACCAAGTCGGACGCGTTCCTCGTCCACCTGGGCGGCACGATGGGCTCGGACGATCAAGCCTTCGGACGGAAGGTCAAGGGCGTCAAGATCTACGCGGAGGATGCGGCGGATTACCTGGAGACGCTGCTCCGGCGCTACCTGCGCGACCGGAACGGGCACGGGTCGTTCTCCGCGTTCGTGAACGGGCTCGACGCCGACGGCCTCGCTCGGTTCGCGGAACCGGCCCCACGGGGGGAAGCGGTGCTCCGATGAGCGACACCCCGCGCGCCGTGCCGTTCTACTGCCCGTTCTGCGGTGAGCAGGAGCTCCAGCCCGCAGACCCGGCCGGGTGGCGTTGCGAGTCATGCGCCCGGGTCTTCGAGCTGGAGCTCGTGCGGATCGGCTGACCGGCGTTCCTCAGCGCATCCTCATCGATGCAGGGGGATCGCCGGACAGACGAAGCTCTTCACGACTCCGAGATCGGAGGCACCACCCGGTCCCGGATCAGCGAGTGCGCCCCAGATCTCCGCGTTGGTGTCGATCACGCCGTCGCCGTTGTCGTCGTGCGCACCGAGCGTCGTCGCGTAGTCCGTGTTCCACCCGAGCGCGTGGACGCGCCAGCGCCCGCCGTTGTATCCGGCGTCACCGGGAGCGGCGGTCGCCACGTTCAGTTGCGCCCCACCGAAGTCATAGATCGTGTCGAACGCGCTCTCCGGCGCGCCCGTTCCGAACAGGTCGGTCGGTGTAGCAACGGTCCGGTAGAGGACCGCGTTCACGTAGAACGCCGGACCACCCACTCCGGCCCTGGCGACACCCGGAGCCAGGACCAGGACGACCGCGAGGATCGCACCCCAGACGGTTCGCCGCATCTCGATCACTCCTTCCCTCGCGTCGAGACCTTGGAGCCTCGACGGATCAACGGATCGAGTCTAGGAAGCGGCTCCTCACGAGCCGCGAACGGATCCCTTACGGATCGATGAAACCTGGGGGTATGCTCCGGCGATGTCGGATGATGCAACGGTCGTCGCCCGATGTACCTCGGTCTCGCGTGCCGGTCGGATCCTCCGGATCCTGATCGCGCTCAAGACGATCGTCGCCTCGCTCGCGCTGTACTGGATGATCCGCGAGCTCATCGTGCTCCTGCGGTTCCGCAGCACGGGATCGCTCGACGCCCCTGAGATCCACGCGGTGGTCGCCGCGGGCAGGTTCGTGTCCCTCATCAACATGCCGCTGCTGTACGCGACGACACTCGTCTGGCTGATCTGGCAGTTCTTCGTCCACGACCTGGTCGCTCGCACCACTGACCCGCCGCTTCGCTTCGGGCGTTGGGCCAGTGTGGGCTGGTGGTTCGTGCCCGGGGCGACCTGGTGATGCCCTTCCGGGTGATCCGAGAGCTCTGGGACCGGCACGTGACTGCGGGAACCGGCTCAGTCGACCCACGTCTGCTGCGGTGGTGGGTGCCATGGGACGCCCAGGTCGCCCTCCTCTACGTGATGCTGTTCGTCGGGATCTCCCAACGAACGGTCGGCGACGCCATCGCTTTCCAGGCGCTCGGCATCGCCGGAGAGCTCCTTTTCCTCGTGTGCACGGTCCCGGCGATCAGCGTCGTTCGGACGCTCACACAGGCCGTCGCCGCATCGGTGCCCGAGCCCGAGGCGGCCCTCGTCGAGGCCATCCCGCTCCGGCCGGACCGGGATGCCAGCGCCGTCCAGTAGCCCTCGAGACCCCGGAGCGGGCCGTAACGGCCGGACGCCGTTCGCGTCTCATAAGGGGTGTGTGACTACGCTCGATGAACACATGACGCAGACCCGAGAACGGACCGAGCGGCGGACACCCGGTCCCGCGAGCGACCGGGGCCACCTCTTGGGCGCCACGATCGGGCTGTTGTCCGGCGCCGTGGCGCTGGGAGCCGGCCAACTCGTGGCCGGCGTCGTCGGCGGAGCGTCCTCACCGATCATCGCGGTGGGCGAGTCCGCGATCGACGCGACCCCGGAATGGTTGAAGGGCTTCGCGATCCGGACCTTCGGATCGAACGACAAGACGGCCCTCCTCGTGGGCGTCGGGGCCGTCTTGGTCATGGCCGCCGTGATCCTGGGGATCGCCTCCGTACGACGCCCGCGGGTCGGGATCATCGGCCTCGTCGCGCTGGGGGCGATCGGCGCGGCCGCGGCCGTCACCCGCCCGGCCAACGACCTGCTCGATGCAATCCCCGCGATCGTCGGGACGATCGCGGGGATCCTCGCCTTCGCCGGGCTCCGGCGAGCCACGGGCTTCCCCCCGCTGACCACGCCCGCGCCCACCGAGGCGCCGCCCGAACCAACCGCGGGCCCGCCGGCCTTCGACCGGCGCCGGTTCCTCTGGACGAGCGCGGCCGCGGCGGCTCTGGCCGCGACCACGGGGTTCGTCGGGCAGTACCTGGTCCGCAGGTCGGCCGCGAGTGCCTCTCGCGCCGACGTTCGGATCCCCCCGGTCGCCGACGCAGCCCCTCCGCCGCCCGCCGGCGCCGACCTCGGGATCCCCGGCGTCGGGCCGTTCATCACGCCGAACGACGTCTTCTATCGGGTCGACACGGCGCTGTTCGTTCCGGCGGTCGATGCGAGCGGCTGGACGCTCAACGTCCACGGGATGGTGCGGCGCCCGATCTCGATCGACTACGCGCAGCTGCTCGCCCGCCCGTTGATCGAGCGCGACGTCACGCTCACATGCGTCTCCAACCCTGTGGGCGGGGACTACATCGGCAACGCGCGGTGGATCGGCGCACCCTTGAAGGACCTTCTGGACGAAGCGGGCGTCGATCCCTCCGCGTCGCAGATGGTCTCGCGATCGAGCGATGGCTTCACGGTCGGAACCCCGACCTCGGTCGCCCTGGACGGGCGCGACGCGATGCTCGCGGTCGCGATGAACGGCGTGCCCCTTCCTTTGGAGCACGGGTTCCCCGTCAGGATGATCGTCCCCGGGCTGTACGGCTACGAGTCGGCGTGCAAGTGGATCGTCGACATCGAGCTCACGACCTTCGAGGCGTTCTCGCCGTACTGGGTGCGACGCGGATGGGCCCCCGAGGTTCTGATCAAGACCCAGTCCCGGATCGACACGCCGAAGCAGGGCGCCAACGTCGCGGCGGGGGCGGTTGCGATCGCCGGCATCGCCTGGGCGCAGCACCGCGGGATCCAGGCAGTGGAGATCTCGATCGACGGCGGGCCGTGGGCACGAGCGACGCTGGCGCAGGAGGACACGATCGACACGTGGCGGCAATGGGTCTTCATGTGGGAGGCGTCGTCCGGACCGCACACGATCTCGGCTCGCGCGACGGACGACACCGGCATGGTCCAATCACCGGTCGAG
>JBKOZW010000132.1:0-24199 GCA_046726095.1 Actinomycetota bacterium | reverse complement strand
CCGGTGGTGGGGGCAGCGGCTGGGCCGTCAACCGGCTTGCTGATGGGCGGATGCTGGTCACCGGCGAGGAGCTCATCCGCGTGGAGCCGGACGGGTCTCGCGTCAGGCACGCCGACCTGAGCCGTATCTCGCCGTACGGCTGGAGCGAGATCACCGTGGACGGACGCGGGAACATCTACGTCAACTCGATCAACTTCGACTTCGCCGATTTCGGCGACATCTTGGAGAGCGGAACGTCGCCGGGGAAGATCGCGCTCGTCACGCCCGATGGTGAGGCCCGCGAGGTCGCCGACGATCTGGCCTTCCCCAACGGCATGGTCGTGACGCCGGACAACACCACGCTGATCGTGGCCGAGTCGTTCGCTCGCCGGCTCACCGCCTTCGACATCGTCGCCGACGGCAGCTTGTCGAACCGGCGTCTGTGGGCCGACGTCACGGGCGACGGGATCTGCATCGATGCCGAAGGGGCCGTGTGGTGCAGCGACGTCGGACCCGATGAAGGCGGTGTGTGTCTCCGGGTCCGCGAGGGCGGCGGGGTGCTCGATCGGATCGAGCTCGACCGCCCCTGCTACGCGTGCATGCTGGGCGGCGAGGACGGCAGGACGCTCTTCATGGTCGTAGCGAAGTGGTTCGGTCCGGACAGGATGGAGGAGCTGATCCAGGCGAAAACGGGTCAGATCTTGACCGCCCGCGTGGCCACGCCCCACGCCGGCTGGCCATGAGGTTCCCCCGCGTCATTTCACCAATTCGAATCGGAAGTGGGTGGCGCCCGGTGTCTCGATCGAACTCGTCCTCCGCAGTTCGATCCCCTCAGGGTCGAGACCCTCGAAGAGCCGGATGCCGCCGCCGAGGAGTACGGGGGCCAGGTGGATGTGCATCTCGTCCAACAACCCGGCCTTCAGATACTGCCTCATGATGTTCGCTCCGCCCCAGACACCGACGTTCTTGTCGCCGGCGGCGGCACGGGCCAGATCGAGTGCGGCCTCGATCCCATCAGTCACGAAGGTGTAGGTCGTACCCCCCTGCATGGGCAGGGGCTCTCGCTCTTCGTGAGTCACTATGAACACCGGCATCCCGTACGGCGGAGGATCGCCCCACGGCTCGAACCCGGCGTCGAACATCCGCTTCCCCATCAGCACTGCCCCGGTCGACTCGAACATCTCGTCCAGGATCGCGGCGTCGGTCTCCGTCTTGGCGTCGAACTGCCAGTCGGAAAGTCGACCAGGGTCGTTTCCCTCCAACGGGGTTCCGACGCTCGCATTGGGATCAGTGATGAAACCGTCCAGTGACATCGACATCTCGGACATGACCTTGCCCATCGCAGCCCTCCTATCGCATCGGTCGCTGATGGATCCGACAGCCCCCGGACAGAGAACTCATCGTCCGTCACGGCGTGTCTGGATCCTGGCCACGAGCCCGTCCAGGAACTCGTTCCAGCCTTCGGTGAACCCTCGTTCGACGTCGCCGGAGGGGACCCCTCGTTGCGTGAGTGTGAGGAGCGTCCGCCCATCCAGCCACTCAAGGCTGATCTCCATCAGCGATTCGACGCGCGATCCGTCCGGCCACTCGGTGGTCGACGCGTAGACGAGGCGGTGTGGCCTCTCCACGGTGTGGAAGACGTTCCGCTCGACATAGGGCGCCGAGGACGGGCCGAACCGGATGATCCACTCGCCTCCGACACGGAGATCGCACTCGGACTCCACGACCTCGTCGGGCCCCCCGGCCCTGAGCGCGCGTTGCGCATCGGGATCGGTGTACGCGTCGAACACGACGTCCGGGGGCGCATCGAACCACCGCTGGAGGCGGATGTCCGGGCTCACGCGCGTCGCCCCGTGCGAGTCGAGACGTACCGGTCGAGCCCGTCGAGGCGCCGTTCCCACATGCGAAACGTCTCGATCCATCGCCGAGCTTCGTCGAGGCGTTCTGGGCCGAGCGTGCACTCCCGAACCCTGCCCACCTTCTCCGTCGTCAGCAGTCGCGTCTCCTCGAGGATGCGCACGTGTTCCAGGACCGTGGGAAGGGCGACCCCGAAGGGCCGTGCCAGCTCGCTGATCGACGCCGGGCCCGCGGAGACGAGCTGCAGGATGCTGCGGCGGGTCGGGTCGGCCAGCGCGCCGAACGTCCGGTCGAGCGACACATACTTAGGCATGTGGCTAACCATATGCGAACGCCGTCGAGCCGGTCAACGCGGCGTCTCGGAGGGCGGGAGCACGGATCCGACCGCATGATGCCTTCAGGGATCAAGCGACGCCGGGTCTGTTCAGCATCACCCGGAACAGTCGGCTGAGAACGACATAGTTGTCGGCACACGGGAGCCGAGCTTGTCAGGCGATCAGCAGCGACCGAACATTAGGGCCACCTGATCGCAACCGCTACCCGATGCCTCCACGATCTCTCCCCGGCCGGTCTCCCCAGGCCGGATCTCCTGCGTCGCCTGCAGGCTTGGTTGCCGATCCGGTGCCAAAGATCGCGCAGCTCAGACTTTCCTGCTCGTTCGGACGTGTCGTAGGCACCCGTCAACACCGGACGGGCTACAGGACTGCGATCGTCGCCAGCGGCTGGCCCGGCCATCGAGTCTTCGGCCGTCTACTCGCTGTAGCGCTCCTGGGAAACTTAGCCCTATGTGATTTCACCGTCTGGGCCCGAGCGGGGACGAGCTGGTCAAGATTTGCCGTGTCGAGCGGTCGATTTCGCGGCTCCCGTTCGTCTTACTGCGACCGATCTCGGAATGACGAGGAGGTGGCGATGAAGTACGTCATGCTCATCTACCAGGGCGACGCGCTCGAGCGACAGGCCGCACTTCCTGAGGAGGAGCAGAAGCAGGTCCAAGCCGACTACCAAGGGATCAATGAGACGCCGGGCATCACTCCCGGGTTGCCGATGGGGCTACCGGAGAACGCGACAACCGTCCGCGTGAAGGGCGGCAAGACCCTGACAACGGACGGCCCGTTCGTGGGGATGAAGGAAGCCGTGGGCGGCGTGTTCGTCCTGGAGGCCGACGACCTCGACGCTGCCATCGAGGTGGCAGCCCGCGTTCCGGCAGCCCGCTATGGTGGCGCCGTCGAGATCCGACCCGCGGAGACGTATTGGTAGCAATGCTCGACCAGGTCTTCCGGGAGGACTGGGGCCGCGTCCTCGCCACACTGATCGGCCTCCTCGGCGACTTCGACCTCGCAGAGGAGGCCGCCCAGGAGGCGTTCGCCATCGCCGCCGACCGGTGGCCACGGGACGGCGTCCCCGACCATCCGCGCGCTTGGCTGATCAGGACGGCTCGGAACCGAGCTACGGACCGCATCCGCCGCGATCGAACGCTCGCCACCAGATTCGGCGTGCTCGTCGCGGACGATGGCGGTGGATCGCCGATGAACGCCACGACCTTTCCCGACGAACGCCTGGAGCTCATCTTCACCTGCTGTCACCCGGCCCTCGCGGTCGAGGCGCAGGTTGCGCTCACCCTGCGCACCTTGGGCGGACTGACCACCGGCGAGATCGCCCGCGCCTTCCTGGTACCGGAGCGCACGATGGCGCAGCGGTTGATCCGGGCCAAGCGCAAGATCAAAGCGGCGGCGATCCCGTTTCGAGTGCCACCGCCTCATCTGCTCCGCGAGCGGCTCGATGCCGTTCTCGCCGTCGTCTACCTGATCTTCAACGAGGGCTACGGCGGGCGCGATGAGCTCGCCGCCGAGGCCATCTGGTTGGGACGCGCGCTCGTCGAACTGCTTCCCGAGGACTCCGAGGTTCGCGGGCTCCTGGCGATGATCCTGTTGCACGGTTCCCGTCGCGAGGCGCGGTTCCGCGACGGCGAGCTCGTGCTGCTCGGCGATCAGGACCGGTCACGCTGGAGCACCGAGCAGATCACCGATGGACGCGCCGAGCTCGACCGGGCGCTCGCACTCGGTGGCCGGGGGCCCTACGTTCTCCAGGCAGCGATCGCCTCGTTGCACGCGGAGACGCCGTGCGATTGGGCGCAGATCGCCGGGCTGTACGGGGAGCTCGCCCGCCTGACCGCCTCGCCCGTCGTCCAGCTGAACCGCGCCATCGCCATCGCCGAGACCGAAGGACCGGATGCGGGTCTCCGTATCGTCGAGGGCCTCGGTCTCGACGACTTCCGCTATCTGCACTCGACCAGGGCCGAACTCCTGCGACGCCTCGGGCGGACCGACGAGGCGCGCGACGCCTACCGATGTGCGAGGGAACTCACCGACGACGGCGCCGAACGGCGCTTCATCGAACGCCGACTAACGGAACTGGCAGCCACCAGAGGCTTGGGCGAGTCCACGATGAGGCCTCCCGGCGGCGCCTGAGGAGTACAAGATCGTGACAGGGGACGTGACCCACGCTGGCGGTCCGATCCTCGTCACCGGCGACACCGGCGGACTCGGGACCACTGTGGTCCGGGGCGCCTCAGGGAGAAGCGCTACCGAATCGTGCACTGCGCAAGTGCGAGGAAGGGGGACCTCGAGGCTACGCGAACCTCGCCGCCGCGGCCGCCGCGAAAAGCCGCGCAAAAGCCGGCTCTCGCACCTCGTGTTCATCTCCGTCGCGGGGGTGGACAACACTCCCCGTGCCCCCGGCAGGACTCGAACCTGCGCACCCGGCTCCGGAGGCCGGCGCTCTATCCTCTGAGCTACGGGGGCGAGCGAGCATCGAGTCTAGCGGCCGGACCCGAGCTCCCCGGACCGTATGCTCCGGGGCGTGCCCACGGTGCTCCTCGTCGACGACGATCCGGCGATCCTCCGGCTGCTGGAGGTGAACTTCCGGCTGGAGGGCTTCGAGACACTGACGGCCGCCCGTGGGCCCGAGGCGATCGCCCTGGCGGCGCGCGTCCCCGACGCCATCGTCCTGGATCTGATGCTGCCCGAGATGGACGGCCACGAGGTCTACCGCAGGCTGCGGGAGGACCCGGCTTTGCGCGCGATCCCTGTCACCTTCCTGACGGCCCGCGCGCTCGACACGACGCCGATCGACACCGGCGTCCGGTACGTCACGAAGCCCTTCGACACCGCGGCGTTGATCGAGACGGTCCGCGCCTCGATCGCGGGGGGCGAGGCGTGATCGAGGACGACCTGCGTTCCTGGTTCCGTTCGGGTCTGGAGGCGGCCGCGCCCGGTCTGGGGCTGGACGGCGATCTCCCCGACCCCGAGGTGATGGAGCCGCGGCAGAAGGAGCACGGCGACTTCGCCACGAACGTCGCGCTCGCCGTGGCCGGCCGTCTCGGCGCCTCGCCCCGGCGCGTCGCGGAGACGATCGTGGCTGCCCTCCCTGAGGCGCCGTTCGTCCGGTCCGTCGAGGTCGCGGGGCCCGGCTTCATCAACGTCTTCCTGACCGAAGGCTGGCTCCACGACGTCCTGCGCAGGATCGCCGACGAAGGCGAGCGGTTCGGGACCGTGCCCCGGAACGGGCAGCGCCTCCAGGTCGAGTTCGTGAGCGCGAACCCGACGGGGCCCCTGCACGTCGGACAGGCGCGCAACGCGGTCCTGGGTGACGCGATCGCGCGGTTGTTGGATGCGGCCGGCTACGACGTGGAGCGCGAGTACTACTACAACGACGCGGGTGGCCAGATGGACCGGTTCGGCGCGTCGGTCGACGCCGCGTACCTGACGCACCTCGGCAGGCCGACCGCGATCCCCGAGGACGGCTACCACGGCGCGTATATCGACGATCTTGGCCGCGAGCTCGCGGCATCGTCGCCGGCGTGGGCCGAGCGGCCGGACGACGAGCGGTTCTCGGCGGTCCGGCAGGCGGCCGCCGAGCGGGTGCTGGGCTGGATCGACCAGACCCTCGCGCGGTTCAACGTCCGCTTCGACTCCTACGTCTCCGAGGCAGACCTGGCCGACGCGGGGGAGATCTCCGAGGCGATCGATCGGTTGCGCGAGGCGGGTGCGGCGTACGACGAGGATGGCGCGGTGTGGTTCCGGTCGACCGCGTTCGGGGACGACAAGGACAGGGTCGTCGTCCGGTCGAACGGGCGGCACACGTACTTCGGCGCCGATTGTGCGTACCTGATCCACAAGTTCAACCGCGGCTTCGACCGGACGATCTACGTCTGGGGGGCGGACCACCACGGCGACATCGCGCGCGTGCGCGGCGCCACGCAGGCTCTCGGGTACGACCCGGCATCGGTCGAGTTCGTGATCTACCAGTGGGTGTCGTTCCTCCGGGCCGGCGAGCCCGTGCCCATGAGCAAGCGCGCCGGCACGTTCGTCTTGCTCGACGAGCTGATCGACGAGGTCGGGACCGACGCCGCCCGCTTCCATCTGCTGCTGTTGGGGAACGACCACGCGATGCGGTTCGACATCGATGCCGTGAAGCGGCAGTCGATGGAGAACCCCGTCTACTACGTCCAGTACGGACACGCGCGGATCGCCTCGATCCTGCGCAAGGCCGAGGAGTCCGGGATCACGATGCGGCCGATCGATGAGGTGGATCTGGGGGCGTTGGTCGATCCCGCCGAGGTGGAGCTGCTGAAGGCGCTCGCCGACGTCCCCGCCACGATCGCGAAGGCGGCGGGGCTCCGGGCGCCGCACCGGATCGCGCACGCGTCCCAGGAGGTGGCTGCCCGGTTCCACCGCTTCTACACCGACTGCCGGGTCGTGTCGGAGGACCTCGAGCTCACGCAGGCGCGCCTCTGGCTTTGCCGCGGCTCGAAGGACGTGCTCGCGAACCTCCTCGCGCTCGTGGGCGTCTCGGCGCCCGAGCGGATGGACCGCGACGATGGCTGAGCTCGCCGCCCGGGTCGGCTCGGAGCCCGCATGACGACCTCAGAGGTTCGGATCGGGATGCTGGGGTGCGGGACCGTCGGCGGCGCGGTCGCGCGGATGCTCGCCGAGCACGGCGAGGACATCGAGCGTCGCGCCGGGGTCGGGCTGCGTATCGCCCGCGTGGCCGTCCGGGATCCCGGACGTGAGCGGGACGTGCCGTTGTCCGAGGACGTCTTCACCACTGACGGGGCGTCGATCGTGGATGACCCCGACATCGACATCGTCCTGGAGCTGCTCGGTGGGCTCGAACCGGCTCGGGCGTTCCTGCTGCGGGCGCTCGGCGCGGGGAAGCCCGTCGTCACGGCGAACAAGGAGCTGATCGCCGAAGCCGGGAAGGAGCTCTTCGATGCCGCTGACTCGGCCGGCCGCGACCTCCGGTTCGAAGCCGCGGTGGCCGGAGGGATCCCCCTGATCGCTCCGTTGAAGGAGTCGCTCGCGGGCGAGCGGATCGAGCGAGTGCTCGGGATCGTGAACGGAACGACGAACTACGTCTTGACGCAGATGTCCGACCACGGCTCCACGTTCGACGAAGCGCTGGCGGACGCGCAGCGGTTGGGGTACGCCGAGGCCGACCCGACGGCCGATATCGATGGCTTCGACGCCGCCGCCAAGTGCGCGATCCTCGCGTCGATCGCGTTCAACACCCGCGTCGTGGGTGACGACGTGTACCGCGAGGGGATCGCCGGCGTGACGCCCCAGGACATCGCCGATGCGACCAGACTGGGGTACGTCGTGAAGCTGCTCGCGATCGCGGAGCTGGAGGACGGCGAGATCTCCGCACGGGTCCATCCGGCCATGATCCCGGCATCCCATCCGCTGGCGTCGGTGCGCGACGCCTTCAACGCGGTGTTCCTCGAGGGCGCCAAGGTCGGGCAGCTGATGTTCTACGGCCTCGGCGCGGGGGGCGACCCGACCGCCGCGAGCGTCGTCGGCGACCTCGTCGCCGTCGCTCGGAACCTCGCGTTCAGCGGCCGCGCGATCGGCTGCACGTGCGCGCTGGACCGCCCGATCCGCTCGATGGATCACACGACCGGCCAGTACTACCTCAACCTCCACGTCCAGGATCGCCCGGGCGTCCTGGCCGAGATCGCCGAGTCGTTCGGCCGCAACGGCGTCTCGATCGAGCGGGTGTGGCAGGAGGGGTTCGGTGAGGAAGCCACGCTCGTGTTCATCACGCACCGGGCACGCGAGGGAGCGTTCCAGGACGCCGTCGCGGAGCTCCGGGCGCTCCCGAGCGTCCGTGCGGTCGCGAGCCTGCTCCGCGTCGAGGGGGAGGAATGACGGAGCCCGCCGGTCCCCATCCGTGGCGCGGCATCATCGAGGAGTACCGCGCGCGACTGCCCGTTTCGGCCGACACGCCGGTCGTCACGCTGTGCGAGGGAGGGACGCCGCTCGTTCGCTCCGATCCGCTGTCGCTCGAGACGGGGTGCGAGGTCTGGCTCAAGTACGACGGCGCCAACCCGACGGGCTCGTTCAAGGACCGCGGGATGACGCTCGCGATCTCCAAGGCGATGGAGGAGCACGCGAAGGCCGTCGTCTGCGCTTCGACGGGCAACACGAGCGCGTCCGCCGCCGCGTACGCCGCGAAGGCGGGGATGACGTGTGCGGTGCTCGTGCCCAAGGGCAAGGTCGCGCTGGGCAAGATGGCCGCGACCATGGTCCACGGGGCGAAGATGCTCGAGGTCGATGGCAACTTCGACGCGTCGCTCGACGTCGCTCGCGACCTCGCGGACCGATACCCCGTCACGCTCGTCAACAGCGTCAACCCGTTCCGTCTCGAGGGGCAGAAGACCGCCGCGTTCGAGGTCTGCGACGCACTCGGGCGGGCGCCGGACATCCACTGCGTTCCGGTCGGCAACGCGGGGAACATCTCGAGCCACTGGATGGGCTACACGGACTACCTGCGGGACGGTGTGATCGCCGAGCCACCCCAGCTCTTCGGGTTCCAGGCCGCCGGCGCAGCACCGATCGTGCGGGGAGCACCGGTGCCGGACCCGCAGACGATCGCGACCGCGATCCGGATCGGCAATCCCGCATCGTGGGACAAGGCGACCGCGGCCGCGACCGCGTCCGAGGGGGCGATCGAGGCGGTCACCGACCGGCAGATCCTGGCAGCGTATCGCCGCATCGCTCGCGAGGGTCTGTTCGTCGAACCCGCGAGCGCCGCGAGCGTCGCCGGCATGCTGCAGCTCCACGCCGATGGTCGTCTGCCTGCCGGGAGCGCCGTCGTCTGCATCCTGACCGGTCACGGGCTCAAGGACACGGAGTGGGCGATCGCCGGCGCCGCTTCCCCGACGACGGTCGCCGCCGACGCCGGGGCCGTGGCGACGGAACTCGGGCTGTAGCGCCCGCGATACGCTCCGCGCCACGATGCGCGTGACCGTCCGCGTCCCCGCGACCGCCGCCAACCTCGGACCGGGGTTCGACTGCTTCGGTCTCGCGCTCGACCTCTGCAACGAGGTGACCGTGGACACGTCCGGTCCGGCCGAGATCATGTGGGAGGGCGAGGGCGCCGACGAGCTTCCGGTCGACGGGTCAGATCTGATCGGACGGGTGATGGCCGCGGTCGCCGGGCGGATGTCGCTCCCGATCGCCCCGTGCCACCGGCTCGCGCGGAACCGGATCCCACTCGCGCGCGGGCTCGGCTCGTCGTCGGCCGCGACGGTCGCGGGCATCGTCCTCACCTCGGTGATGCTCGATCTGGGCATCCACGAGGATCCGACCTCCGTCTTCGCGATCGCCGCAGAGATCGAAGGGCATCCCGACAACGCGGCCGCCGCCGCCTTCGGCGGGTTCACGATCGCGCTCCCGGAGGGAGGCGTTCGCCGGCTCGAACCACACGCCGACCTCCGTCCCGTGGTGTTCGTCCCGGATGTGCGCGTCTCGACGAACGACGCGCGCGTCGGGCTGCCCGACCCGGTGCCACGCGCCGCGGCGGTGGCGAACATCGCCCACGCCGCGCTCACCGTGGAGGCCCTGACGCGCGATCCGTCGCTGCTACCCATCGCGCTCGTCGACCGGCTGCACGAGGGCGTCCGTCTCTCTGCGGTCCCTGAGGTCGCGGCGGTCGCCGGCGAGCTTCGACGGTCGCACGTCCCCGTGTGCCTGTCGGGCTCGGGACCCTCCCTCCTGGCCTTCGAACGCGACGACCGGCCGCCGCTCAGCCTCGAGTCGGCCGCGGCCCCTCCGTCGTGGCGGATCCTTCGCCCGGGCACCCGTTCTCGCGGGTTCGAGGTGGACGTCGCGTGAAGGTCGTCGCCGACGGCTCGGTAGGGTGAGGACGTGGCCACGATCGCCCATATCTCCGACCCGCACGTGGGGTCCCCGCACTTCGTCCCGAACCTGATGAACCGCGTGATCGCGGAGCTGAACGAGCTCGCGCCCGACGTCGTCGTGGTCTCGGGCGACCTGACCACGGACGGGTTCCGTCCGGAGTACAAGGCGTGGCTCGCGTACGCGGATCGGATCGAGGCGCCGCTCCTCACGGTCCCGGGCAACCACGACTCGCGGAACGTCGGGTACCTCCACTTCGAGGATCTGATCGGCCCAAGGATGTGGGCCAAGGACGTCGGGGACGTCCGGATCGTCGGCGTGGACTCGAGCGAACCCGATCTGAACGAAGGGCAGGTCGGTCGGGTTCACTACGACTGGATCAGCGACCAGTTCGCCGGTCCGGCGGCACTGAAGGTCTTCGTCCTGCATCATCACCTGCTCCCGATCCCCGGCACCGGCCGTGAGCGGTCGACCGTGATGGACGCCGGGGACCTGCTCGAGGTGCTCGTCCACGCGGGCGTCCACGTCGTGCTGTCGGGCCACAAGCACGTCCCCTACGTCTGGCGACTCGAGGACCTCTACATCGCGAACGCGGGGACCGTGTCGTCCCTGCGGCTGCGCGGATACGGCAAGCCGTGCTACAACGTGCTCGAATTCGACGGGGACGAGGTCTCGATCCATCGCGTGTTCCCGTTCGAAGGGGAGCGACACCTGATGGCCCGATTCGTGCTGTTCGAAGCCGCGCGGCATCATCGTGAGGCGCCCGTCCAGCAGGTTGCGGCGACACCCGAGCCAGCCCAGTAGGCACCTTTCCGCCCCTCGGGGGCACGAGAGAGAGGCAAAGGGGCACATCCCATGCGTGCGATCATCCTCGTCGACGGTGAGCACTCCCCGCCGGTCACGCGATGGGCCCTCGACACCGCGCGCGCGCGGGGCTTCGACGTCGTCGGGGGTTTGCTCGTCGGGGGGATCGAGAAGCTCGCGGTGGGCGGCTTGCCCGATCTGGGGATCCCGCTCCGCGCGGCGCCGGAGGACCGGGGTGAGGCCCTACGCGCGGCGATCCTCGAGTGGCGCCCGGACCTGATCCTGGACGTCTCCGACGAACCGGTGCTGGGCTACCGCGAGCGGATGGAGGTGGCCTCGACCGCCCTCGCGATGGGCGTGTCCTACGAGGGGGCGGACTTCCGGTTCGACCCGCCGCCGGCGGACCCGCCGCCGGCGGGGATCCCGACGCTCGCAGTGTTCGGGACAGGCAAGCGGACCGGCAAGACGGCGATCGCGGGCGAGCTGGCGCGGCGGGCGGCCCGCCGCGACCTCTCGCCGATCGTGATCGCGATGGGTCGCGGCGGTCCGCCCACCCCCCAGGTCGCCGATGCCGGATCGGTGACCCTCCCCGGTTTGCTCGCGCTCGTGCGGGCGGGGGAGCACGCCGCTTCGGACTACCTGGAGGACGCGCTGACGACCGGGGTGACCACGATCGGGGCCCGGCGCGCCGGAGGCGGTCTCGCCGGCGCGCCATTCGCGACGAACGTCTCGGATGCCGTCGCGCTGGCGGCAGCGCGACGGCCCGGCCTCCTGGTCCTGGAAGGCAGCGGATCCGCCATCCCGACGGTCGCGTGGGACGCGGGGGTCCTGGTGGTTCCCGGCACGTGCCCACCCGAGTACGTCGCAGGGTATCTGGGTGCCTATCGGCTGTTGCGAGCCGACCTGGCGGTTGTTACCATGGCTTCGAGCCCGGTTCCCGGGTCCGAGAACCTCTCCCACCTCACCGCACACCTCCGTCGTGCATTGGGCGATGCGCGGGTCTTGGTGACCGACTTCGTCCCGGTGCCCCTCGCAGATGTGCGAGGTCGAGATGCGTTCTTCGCAACGACGGCCCCGAGCCTCGTCGCCACCCGCCAGGTGGCGCACCTGGAAGAGGCGTACGGGGTTCGGATCGTGGCGTGGAGCGCGCGGCTCGCCGATAGGGCGGGCCTGGCGGAGGACCTGGAAGCCGCTCCCAGCTACGACGTGCTCCTGACGGAACTGAAGGCGGCGGCGGTCGATGTGGCCAGTCAGCACGCGGTGGGGCGAGACGCGGACGTCGTGTTCGTCGACAACCGAGCGGTGGTGTTCGAGGGGGCGACGGGTCTGGAGGTGGCGTTCGCGGACGTGATCGAGCTCGCGATCGCCCGAGGATCGTCCCGGGGTGGGGCTCCGGTCGGAAGGAACGAAGCGTGACGGAACGCACGAGGACCGCCCAGATCGTGATCTCGGATCGCGAGCCGGGCCTGCCGTTCTCGAAGGGCCTGCTCGCGTCCCAGGTCATGGTGACGGGGCTCTCTCCCTATCGCTCGTACCAGGTGGCGGAGGAGGTCGAGATCCGGTTGCTCGAGCGGCGACAGGCTTCGGTCACCTCCGCCGAGCTCGCGGAGGTCGCGGTCGAGGTGATCGCCCAGCTCGCCGGAGATCGATACGCCACCAACTACGTCCGGTGGCGCCAGATCGAGGAGCTCGACGTCCCGCTCGTGATCCTGATCGGAGGCGCGACGGGTGTCGGGAAGTCGACGATCGCGACGCAGCTCGCGGCGCGGCTCGGGATCGTCCGGGTCGTCGCCACGGACGCGATCCGCGAGGTCATGCGCGCGATGCTTTCGGCCGAGCTGATGCCGACCCTTCACGTGTCTTCGTTCCAGGCGGACAAGGCGCTCCGTGAGCCGCCGACCAAGACGGCCGACGCGCTGACGCTGGGGTTCCGCGAGCAGACCGCGGCGGTGTCGGTCGGGATCAACGCGCTGATCGAGCGCGCGGCTGAGGAGGGCACGAGCATCGTGATCGAGGGCGCGCACGTGGTCCCGGGATTCTTCGAGACCGATGCGCACGCCGCGCGGATCCTCGCGGTTCCGTTCGTCGTCGGCGTCGATGACGAGGAACGCCATCGGTCGCACTTCGCCGCCCGCGAGGACGCGATCGCCGACCGCCCGGCCGCGCGGTACGAGGAAGGGTTCGAGGGCATCCGCAGGCTCCAGCGCTACGTCAAGAGCCAGGCCCTCGCCCACGGGGTCCCGGTGATCCCCAACTACAGCTTCGACCAGTCGATCGCCGCGGTGATCGACCTGGTCATGGAACGAGCGACCGAACGCGCCGGCACCGCCCCCACGGGCGAGGTCGGCGGAGGCAAGAGCGACCTGCCGCGCGCCACGGAGGACGGCGGGACGGAAGGTCAAACAGATGGACCGAGAGAAGGCCAGAGGGAAGGCCAGAGAGAGGGCCAGAGAGAGGGAATGACGGCATGAAGCTCTTCCTCGACACGGCAAGCATCGACGAGATCCGCGAGATCAACCGCTGGGGTGTGCTCGGCGGGGTCACCACCAATCCGTCGCTCCTGGAGAAGGAGAGTTCCGACCCCGCGAAGGTCTGGCGGCAGATCCTGGATGAGGTTCCCGGCGACGTATCCCTCGAGGTCACCGCTCCGGAAGCCGACGAGATGGTGGCGCAGGGAACCATCCTCGCGCAGATGGGACCCAACGCGGTCGTCAAGGTCCCGATGACACCGGACGGACTCGAGGCGGGGACCCGGCTCGCTGCCAAGGGGATCAGGATCAACGTGACCCTCGTCTTCTCACCGGCGCAAGCGATCTTGGCCGCAGAGGCGGGGGCCTACATCGTCTCGCCGTTCCTGGGACGGGTGGACGACGTGGCGAGCGACGGCATGGCCGTGTTGCGTTCGATCTGCGACATCTATGCTATCCAGGGCTACGAGACCAAGGTCCTGGCCGCATCGCTCCGACACCCGATGCACGTGGTGGAGTCGGCGCTCGCCGGCGCCGATATCGCCACGATGCCGTACGACGTCTTCACGAAGCTCGTGAAGCACCCACTGACGGATCTCGGCATGGAACGGTTCCAGGCCGACTGGCAGAAACTCCAGCACCTGCTGGAGGGAGAGGCATCCCACTGATGGATACGACGAGGGAGCGCAGCGACCTGGAGGCGAAGCTCCTGCCGGAGCTGCAACAGATCGCCCAGACGCTCGGCGTTGAGGGAACACAGAAACTGCGGAAGGCGGGACTGATCGACGCGATCGTTTCCGCCTCCCGGAACGGAGAGCGGGCGTCGATGCGCAACGGCGAGGACGCCGGGGGACCGGCGAGCTCGACCACGTCGACCGACCTGGAGCCGCGCGAACGCGGCGGCGAGGCCGACGATCGACGGGACGTCGATGACCGCGGCGGCGAGACCGAGGAGCGGCGCGACGACCGCGACCGCGGGGAGCCACGCCGGAACGATCGAGGCGATCGGCCGGCCGGACAGGGCGGTCAGCGCCCGTCCGGGCAAGGCTCGAGCGAAGGCGGCGAGCGCGACCGGCGGCGACGCCCGTCGCGCGAGGAGCGCCGCCGGTCGCGCGAGGAACGGCGCGTCCGCGACGAGCAGGAGCGCGCGGAGGAGCTGAAGACCGCCCCGACGCGCACGGGGATCCTCGACATCCTGCCCGAGGGCTATGGGTTCCTGCGGTGCTCGGGCTACCTGCCCGGGTCGGACGACGTGTACGTCTCGCTCTCGTACGTCCGCCGGCACCAGCTCCGCAAGGGGGACACGGTCACGGGCAAGATCCGCGAGCCGAAGAACAACGAGAAGTACCCGGCGCTGCTTTCGGTGGAGTCCGTGAACGAGATGGATCCCGAGAAGGCGGCCGGGCGACCGGTCTTCGACAAGCTGACGCCGCTGTTCCCGAACGAGCGGTTCCGGCTCGAGAGCGGGCCGACGGCGATCGCCGAACGGATCGTCGACATGGTCGCCCCGATCGGGAAGGGGCAGCGCGGCATGATCGTTGCGCCGCCCAAGTCCGGCAAGACGACGATCCTGAAGCAGATCGCGAACGGGATCATCCAATCCAACCCCGAGACGCACGTGATCGTGCTCCTCGTGGACGAGCGGCCCGAGGAGGTCACCGACTGGCAGCGGACGGTAGAGGCGGCCGAGGTGGTGTACTCGACCTTCGACAAGCCGACCGATCAGCACATCCAGGTGACCGAGCTCGTGCTGGAGCGCGCGAAGCGGATGGCGGAGGCGGGCGGGGACGTCGCGATCATCCTCGACTCGCTCACGCGTCTCACGCGTGCGTACAACCTCGGGATGCCGGCGTCCGGCAAGATCCTCACGGGCGGCATCGACTCCGCGGCCCTGTACCCGCCTCGGCGGTTCTTCGGGGCCGCGCGGAACATCGAGGAGGGCGGCTCGCTCACGATCATCGCCTCGGCGCTCGTGGAGACCGGTTCGCGGATGGACGATGGGATCTTCGAGGAGTTCAAGGCGACGGGGAACATGGAGCTGCGTCTGGACCGGCAGCTCGCCGAGAAGCGGCTGTTCCCGGCGATCAACGTCGACCCTTCGGGCACGCGGAAGGAGGAGCTCCTTCTCCCGCCCGAGGAGCTCGCGCTCGTGATCCGGCTCCGGCGGGTGCTCCACGCCCTGGAGCCAGGCGCCGCGCTCGAGCTGCTGATCGACAAGCTCCGGTCGACCAAGTCGAACGAGCAGTTCCTGAAGGACATCGCGAAGGCGCCGACCGGCAACTGATCCCGACGGAATAGACGAGCGTTGAAGGGGATAGCATCCCGACACGCTCGAAGGAGACACGACGACCATGAAGCAGGGCACCCATCCCGATTACCAGATCGCGAACGTCCACTGTTCGTGCGGCAATACGTTCCAGACGCGCTCGACCGTGAGCGAGATCCGCTCCGACATCTGCTCCAACTGCCATCCCTTCTACACGGGCAAGCAGAAGCTCGTGGACACGGGTGGACGCGTCGAGCGGTTCCAGCGCCGCTACGCCAAGACGCAGCAGGCCCAGCAGGCCGCGAAGCAGGGCTGATCCGCCGGTGGGCCAGCAGCCCGCGGCCGCGAACCACCTCTACGGGGGCCAGGCCGTCGTCGAAGGCGTGATGATGCGCGGCGCCGACCATTGGGCCGTCGCCGTTCGCGAGCCCGCGGGCTCCGTCTACGTCGAGTCCCACGCGATCGAGTCGATCGCCGACCGGCACCCGATCTGGCGCAAGCCCTTCCTCCGCGGGATCCTCGTCCTGGGCCAATCCCTGTCGATCGGCGTGCGGGCTCTGTTGATCGCGACGAACCACGCGGTCGAAGAGGAGCAGCAGCTCACGCGCCGCCAGATCGGCGTCTCGCTCACCGTGGCGATGATCCTGTTCGTCGCCGTGTTCATCCTCGGACCCACCGCCCTGTTCACCTGGGCGGAGCACCGGACGGACGCGAACGGGATCGTGGCGAACGTCGCCGAGGGACTGTTCCGCGTGGCGCTGTTCGTCGGCTACCTCTGGTTGATCGGCCGGACGAAGGACATCCGAAGGGTCTTCGCCTATCACGGCGCGGAGCACAAGACGATCGCCGCGTACGAGCACGAGGACGAGCTCACACCCGATCGGATCGATCGATACCCCAAGGAGCACGTGCGATGCGGCACGAACTTCCTGATCATCGTGATGATCATCACGATCTTCGTGTTCGCGTTGTTCGGGACGCCCGGGCTGCTCTGGCGGCTCGTCTCCCGGCTGATCGCGATCCCGGTGATCGCCGGTGTGGCGTATGAGGCGCTCCGTCTGGGCGCCCGGTTCCCGGGATCCCCGGTGATGCGCGCCCTGATGGCGCCCGGGATCTGGCTCCAGAAGATCACGACTCGGGAACCGAACCCCGGCCAGATCGAGGTGGCCGTCACCTCCTTCAAGGAGGTCTTGCGCCGCGAGGCCGAGGCTGCGGGCGCCGCCTGAGTGCAGTCATCCGGGCCGTTGGGGACGGTCGTTGCATCCGGCGCTCCCCACGCCCAAGATGACGTTTCCGACCGAAGGGGCGTACCGATCGTGAGCACCGAGGGGGGATCCCCGATGACCGGCAACATGAAGAACGACCTCGACGTGCCCCTGCTGCCCAGCGCCGAGCAGATCCGGCGGAGGGAGTTCGCCACGGTACGGCGGGGCTACGACCCCGACCAGGTCCGTGAGTACCTGCAGGGTGTCGCCGGGCAGGTGGAGACGCTGGAGCGAGAGCTCCGCGAGCGGCGGAAGCCGACTCCGTCCCCATCGCCCGGCGAGGACCTCGCGACGACGACTGCCGCGGGTCCAACGACCGGGTCGCCGTCCCAGGACGCGTACGACGAGATCGCGAAGCGGTTCGCCGGCCTCCTCGAGACGGCCGACAAGGAGGCAACCGCGGCGGTCGCCGCGGCCAAGACCGAGGCGAGCCGGATCGTCGACGACGCGCGCGCCGAAGCCGATCGGATCCAGCTCGACGCGCAGTCCAAGGCGGAGGCCGCCAAGCAGGAGAGCAGCGATACGCTCGCGATCGCCAATCGCGAGGCCGAGAAGATCCTCGGTTCGCTGGCTGAGCGCCGGGAGAGCCTCGTCTCGCAGATGCACGACATGCAGACGAAGCTCCTCTCGGTCGCCAAGGATCTCGAAACGTCGCTCGGAGACGCGCCCGAAGAAGGTGGCCAGCACGCCGTCGACAGCACGCCGGCCGACGACGACGTCGTCGATCCTCGCTACGAAGACATGTGGGCGCTGCCCAAGGGCAAGCACATGGTCGACATCCCGAACCTCGCCTCCCTGGACGTCGACTTCGAGGACGAGCGCCGCTCCGACTGACGCCGCTCGGTCGCCCTCGCCGGGTCCTGCGACGATAGGACGCATGGCGCCCCAGATCGAACCACGGCTCGACGAGATCGAGGCGAGCTACGAGCGGGTGGCGGCCGAGATGGCCGAGCCCGACGTCGCGAGCGACACCGATCGCCTCCGCGCGCTCGGCCGGCGCTTCGCCGAGCTCGAGGCCCTCGTCGTCCCGTACCGGGAGTACAAGGCCGCGGTTGGTCAGGCGCAGGAAGCCCGCGAGCTCGCCAAGGCCGAGCCGGACCCGGAGATGGCCGCCTTCTTCACCGATGAGGCCGACCGGCTCGACGAGCGTGTCGCCGACCTCCTTCGACAGCTCGAGCTGCTCCTGATCCCGAAGGACCCGCGCGAGGGGAAGGACGTCATCGTCGAGATCCGCGCCGGCGCGGGGGGCCAGGAAGCGGCCCTGTGGGCCGGCGATCTGTTCGAGATGTATCGGCGGCTCGCGGAGCGCCACCGGTGGAAGACGGAGGTGCTCGCGTCCTCGGCATCGGACGTGGGCGGCATCAAGGAGATCTCGCTCGAGGTGCGAGGACGGGATGCGTACGGCCGGTTGAAGCACGAGGCCGGGGTGCACCGGGTGCAGCGCGTCCCCGCGACCGAATCGCAGGGCCGGATCCACACGTCGACGGCCACCGTGGCCGTGATGCCGGAAGCGGAGGAGGTCGAGGTCGAGCTGCGTCCCGAGGACCTCCAGGTCGACGTCTACCGCTCGAGCGGTCCGGGGGGTCAGTCCGTGAACACCACGGACTCCGCGGTCCGGATCGTCCACAAGCCGACCGGGATCAAGGTGGAGATGCAGGAGGAGCGTTCCCAGCTCCAGAACCGCGAGAAGGCGATGCGGTACCTGCGCGCCCGGCTGTACCAACTCGCCGTGGACGAAGTCCACGCGAAGGAAGCGGCCGTCCGCCGCGCGCAGCTCGGGACCGGGGAGCGGTCGGAGAAGATCCGGACGTACAACTTTCCGGAGCAGCGCGTCACCGACCATCGGATCAAGCACGTGTCGCACCAGCTGCAGGACGTGCTCGCCGGCGGCGAGGAGCTGGACGGCTTCGCCGATCGGCTCCTCGCCGCCGAGCGAGCGGCGCAGCTCGCGGACGACGAGGAGGCGTGACGCGCGGGTGCGTCCGGCCGAGGTCGTCCGACGCGGCACCGCCTACCTCGAACGCCACGGCGTCGACGCGCCCCGGGTGAGCGCCGAGGAGCTGATGATGCGGGTGCTCGGCACCGACCGCGGGTCCGTCTACGCGCGTCGGGACGGCCTGACGACCGCGGAGGCCCGCGCGTACGGACGGGCGCTGTGCCGTCGTTGCACCGGGACGCCGTTGCAGCACCTGACCGGGGAGCAGGGGTTCCGGCGGCTCGTGCTGTCGGTCCGGCGGGGCGTCTTCGTCCCGCGGCCGGAGACCGAGGTCCTCGTCGACGTGGCGCTGGAAGCACTTGAAGGCTCCGGGTCGCCGATCGTCGTGGACCTCTGCACTGGGTCCGGCGCGGTGGCCCTCGCGCTCGCCGACGAACGGCCGGGGTCCCGGGTGTGGGCGACCGACGTGTCGGCGGACGCGGTCGCGCTCGCGCGCGAGAACGCCGAGCGGCTCAACCTGCCGGTCGAGCCGCTCGTCGGCGATCTCTTCGAACCGCTCCCCGCCGAGCTGCGTGGTCGCATCGACCTGGTCGTCGCGAACCCGCCGTACCTCGGCCTGGACGAGGAGCCCACGCTGCCCGTGGAGGTGCGCGCGGAGCCGCCCCAGGCTCTGTACGGCGGACCGGAGCTGACCGAGCGACTGTTCCGCGTGGCGACGGGATGGCTGCGACCAGGCGGCACGGTCGCGATCGAGATCCGCGAGGACACCGCCGACGCAACGGTCGCCGCCGCCCGGACGGCGGGGCTCCTCGACCCGTTCGTCCGGAAGGATCTGGCCGGTCGCGACCGCGTCGTCGCGGCCCGGGCGTTGTGATGGACGACGCCGCGATCGAGGCGGCGGCGGCCGCGACGCGAGCCGGGAGCTTGATCGTGTTCCCGACCGACACCGTCTACGGCATCGGGACACGGCCGGACGATCCGCGCGCGACCGCCGCGGTGTTCGCGGCGAAGGGACGACCGCGTGATCTGACCCTCCCGGTGCTCGTGGCGTCCGAGGACGAGGCGCGCCGCGTCGCCGTCTTCGACGAGCGCGCGGCGCGCCTCGCCGCCGCGTTCTGGCCGGGGGCGTTGACGATCGTCCTGCCGCGCACGGAGCTCGCTCGGGACTGGCACCTCGGTGGGGACGGCGCCTCGATCGGCGTGCGCGTCCCGAACGACGAGGGCGCGCTCCGGCTGCTCCGGCGCAGCGGACCGCTCGCCACCACCTCGGCGAACCGATCGGGGGAGCCGCCCGTCGACGATCGCAACGCTCTCGTCGCGACGTTCGGTGATCGCGTCGCGGTGTATGTGGTCGAGGACGGCAGGCTCACCGGTGCGGCCTCCACCGTCGTGGATCTGACCGGTCCCCGAGCCACGATCCTGCGGAACGGCGAGCTGGATCCTGCGACCCTGCTGGCCTTGGTGGGATGACCTCGTCGCCGGCGAGCGGTTATCGGAGCGCGGAACCCCGCTGCTAGACTCGCCCGTTCCGAGAGACCGTCCGGAGGATCCGACGTGCGCATCGTGCTGGCCAGCGACCACGCCGGTTTCCCCCTGAAAGAGACGCTCAAGCCGTTCCTGGCGGCGGAGGGACACGACGTCACGGACCTCGGGACCGACTCCGACGCCCCCGTGGACTACCCGCCGTTCTGCGCGGCCGCGGCCCACGCCGTGGCCCGCGGCGATGCGGACCGTGGGATCGTCGTGGGGGGCTCGGGACAGGGCGAGCAGATCGCGGCGAACAAGGTCGACGGGATCCGGGCGGCGCTCTGCCACGACCTGTACCTCGCCCGTCTGTCAAGGGAGCACAACGACGCGAACGTCCTCAGCATGGGGGCGCGGATCGTCGCGCCGACCCTCGCGGAGGAGATCGTGCAGGTCTGGCTGTCGACGCTCTTCGAGGGAGGGCGACACGTGCCGCGGATCGAGCAGATCGCGGCGATCGAACGAGGGGAGCTGTAGCGATGCGCGAGTACGCGGCTGATTGGGAGGCGCTGAAGGAAACGGACCCGGAGGTCGCCGAGGCCGTCGCCGACGAGCTGGAGCGCGAGCGCACGACGCTGCGTTTGATCGCGTCGGAGAACTACGCGAGCCCGGCCGTGCTCGCCGCGGTTGGCTCCACGCTCAACAACAAGTACGCCGAGGGGTATCCCGGGCGTCGCTACTACGGCGGCTGCCGCTATGTGGACGTCGTCGAACAGCTCGCGATCGACCGCGCGAAGGAGCTCTTCGGGGCCCAGCATGCGAACGTGCAGTCCCACGCGGGGGCGACGGCCAACATGGTGGTGTTCGGGGCGTTCCTGCAGCCAAAGGATCCGGCGTCGAAGGTTCTGGGGATGGTGCTCGCGCACGGCGGGCACCTGACGCACGGCTCGCCGGTCAACGTCTCGGGGATGTGGTTCAACTTCGTCGGGTACGAGGTCGACCGCGAGACGGAGCAGCTCGACATGGACCGGATCCGGGATCAGGCGCTCCGCGAGCGGCCGCGGATCATCCTGGCGGGCTACACGGCATACTCGCGCACGATCGATTTCGCCGCGTTCCGCCAGATCGCCGACGAGGTCGGCGCGCTGTTCTGGGTCGACGCCTCGCACTTCATCGGGCTGGTCGCCGGGGGTGCCTTCCCCAATCCGGTGCCCCACGCCGACGTGGTCACGTTCACCACGCACAAGGCGCTCCGGGGTCCTCGCGGCGCGATGATCCTGTGCACGGAGGAGCACGCGAAGGCGATCGACAAGGCCGTCTTCCCGATGATGCAGGGCGGTCCGATCGAGAACAACATCGCGGGCAAGGCCGTCGCGCTGAAGGAGGCGATGACGCCCGAGTTCCGCGACTACGCCGAGCGGATCGTCCGCGATGCCCGCGCGCTCGCTGCGGGCCTCGCGGACGAAGGACTGCGGATCGTCTCCGGCGGGACGGACTCGCACCTCGCCCTCGTCGACGTGCGGCCGCTCGGCGGGGACGGCAAGTCCGCCGAGTCGCTCTGCGACGACGTCGGGATCACCCTCAACAAGAACCAGATCCCGTACGACCCGAACCCGCCCTCGTCACCCTCGGGGATCCGCGTCGGCACGCCGGCGTGCTCGACGCTCGGGATGGACGAGCCGGAGATGCGGGAGGTCGCCGGGATCATCGGGGACGTCCTGCGCCATCCGGACGACGACGGCGTCAAGGAGAAGTCCCGGGCGCGGGTGCGCGACCTGATGCAGCGGTTCCCGCTCTACCCGTAGGCGGGGTTGCCGGCGGCCGGTCGGGGCGCCCAGACTGCCTGCGTCGTGAGCGCATCCGTGGCCGTGGTCGTGAGCGCCAGCTTCGATGCGTACGCCAAGCTCTTCCTGACCGCCTTCGCGGTGACCTTCGTCGCGACGCCGCTGGTCCGACGGTTCGTGATCAAGGCGGGCGCGATCGACCACCCGTCGGACCGCAGCGTCCACCCGAAGCCGACCCCCACGATGGGGGGCCTCGCGATGTACCTCGGGTTCCTGGCCGCGCTCGCGGTTTCCTGGTTCCTCCCGTTCTT
The DNA here is from genome assembly GCA_046726095.1 of Actinomycetota bacterium. Taxonomy (GTDB): domain Bacteria; phylum Actinomycetota; class UBA4738; order UBA4738; family HRBIN12; genus AC-51. The sequence goes on along the minus strand of JBKOZW010000132.1, from coordinate 1,867 downwards.
CCGGGGCGTCAATGTGTCGACGCCGGAGCCACTGGCGGCGCTCGTCGGCTGCACGCTCATGGTCGGTCTCGGCGCGATCGATGACACGCGGGGGACGACTCCGGTCTCGAAGCTCACCGCGCAGATCTTCATCGCCGGTGTGGTCGTGTTGTTCGGGGTTCAGTTCGCGTACTTCTTCTTCCCCTTCGTGCGGGGCCCGGTCGTGCTCTCGGGCGACCTCCCGGTGATCCTGACGATCGTGTGGGTCGTGGCGGTCGCCAACGCGGTCAACCTGGTCGACGGCCTCGACGGTCTCGCGGCGGGCATGGTCGCGATCGCCTCCTCCGTGTTGTTCGTCTACATCGTTCGGAGCCCCAGCCTGTTCGGCGAAGCCTCCCAGGCGGCGCTCCTGTCGGCGATCACGGCCGGCATCTGCCTGGGGTTCCTGCCCTGGAACTTCTATCCCGCGAGGATCTTCATGGGGGACACCGGCTCGATGCTTCTCGGGATGCTCGTGGCGATCGCGACGATCTCCGGCATCGGTCGCAACCCGATCCCTCCGTCCACGGACGACCTGGTCGCGATCGCCGGCAGTGTTGCCGTCTTGCTCCTCGTCCTGGCGATCCCGTTCCTCGACGTCGTGCTGGCGATCGTGCGGCGAACACGACGGGGTCAAGGGATCGGTCATGCGGACAAAGAGCACCTCCATCACCGCTTGGTGGACATCGGCCACGGGCACCGGCAGGCGGTCCTGCTGATGTACCTCTGGAGCGCGCTGATCTCCGGCTGTGGCCTCGTCGTCGGGCTGATCACCGGCCGGTTCCTGGTCGGCGTGATCATCGCCGGCGCGGCCGTGCTCTTCATCGCGACGGCGTTCCCGCGGCTCGCGCGACCACGGAACGGGGCCCATGTCGCCCTCTCGGTGCTGAGCAACGGATCCGAGCGGTCGGACGAGGTCGTCGATCTCACGGAGCGTTCGGACGGCGGCCCGTCGAAGGAGCAGCCGCGCGGGGCGACCGGCGGTTTCCCCCCGGCGGCACCCTGAGATCCCCCCCGTTGTCCAAGCCGTACAAGAGTGCGAGGGAAGCTTCCCGCTGAAGGCTGTTCAAGGCGGTCGGGATCATGTGATGATCGCCGCCACCGTGCCGCCGGTTCGCCGGGCGTGGCCGGATCCGGGGGAGGAGGTGGACGTGACCGAGATCGACGTGCGGCTGGAACGCGTCTCGAAGCTCTTCGGAGATGTCGCAGCCGTCGACGATCTGTCCTTGGACATCGCGGAGGGCGAGTTCTTCAGCATGCTCGGACCGTCCGGCTGCGGGAAGACGACCACCCTGAGGATGATCGGCGGGTTCGAGGACCCGTCGATGGGGACCGTCTACCTAGGAGGCCGTGACGTGACGGACCTCCCCCCGTACCGGCGCGACGTCAACACGGTCTTCCAGTCCTACGCGCTGTTCCCCCACCTGGACGTGTACGAGAACGTCGCCTTCGGCCTGCGTCGCAAGAAGGTCAACAAGAGCGACATCGACGAGCGCGTGCGCGACACGATGCGGCTCGTCGACCTGGAGGGGTTCGAGAAGCGCAAACCGTCGCAGATGTCGGGTGGCCAGCAGCAGCGCGTGGCCCTCGCTCGGGCGCTGGTGAACAGCCCGAAGGTCCTGTTGCTGGACGAGCCTCTCGGCGCGCTCGACCTCAAGCTCCGCAAGCAGATGCAGCTGGAGCTCAAGCGCATCCAGGAGGAGGTCGGCATCACGTTCATCTACGTGACGCACGACCAGGAAGAGGCCATGACGATGTCCAACCGGTTCGCCGTGATGCGCCACGGCAAGATCGAGCAGATCGGCCCCCCCGAGACCGTCTACGAATCGCCTGCGACGGAGTTCGTGGC
>JBKOZW010000131.1:0-5067 GCA_046726095.1 Actinomycetota bacterium | reverse complement strand
CTTCAACGACCTCTACGTGTCGATGGTCAAGGCGGGCGAGACGGGTGGGTCGCTCGACAGCGTCTTGCTCCGGCTCGCGGACATGATCGAGAACGAGGTCAAGCTGCGCGGCAAGATCAAGTCGGCGATGACCTACCCGATAGCCGTCGTTGCTCTCGTTACGTTGATCATGTCGGCGATGCTCCTGTTCGTCGTCCCGCAGTTCAAGAGCATTTACAGCCAGCTCGGCGGCAGCCTGCCGCTCCCGACCCGGGTGCTGATGATGGTCTCCGACGTCTTCAAGAACTTCTGGTACATCGTGATCGCGGGCATCTTCGCCGGGCGGTTCTTCTTCCGGCGCTGGAAGGCAACGCCTCCAGGGCGGGAGTCTGTCGACGCCTTCAAGCTCCGTGTACCCGTGTTCGGGTCACTGTTCCACAAGACGGCGCTGGCCCGATTCGCCGGCACCCTGTCGATGCTGCTGCGCTCGGGGGTTCCGATCCTGCAGGCTTTGGACATCGTGTCCGAGACGGTGAACAACAGAACGATCGCCAAGGCCGTGGAGGATGTGCAAAGCAGCGTGCGAGAGGGCGAGTCGATGGCGAAGCCACTCGCGAAACACAAGGTGTTCCCGCCGATGGTGGTCCAGATGATCGCGGTGGGCGAGGAGACCGGCCAGGTCGACGTGATGCTCGAGAAGGTCTCGATCTTCTACAACCAGGAGGTCGAAGCCTCCGTCGATGCCCTGACGTCCCTGATCGAACCGCTGTTGATCGCGTTGATCGGTGGTGCGGTCGGCGCGGCGGTCATCGCGCTCTACATGCCGATGTTCAACATCATCAAGTTGATCCAGTGAGGTCGTTGGTTCCCGGGTCCACGGATGGGAGACTCGTTGGCATGCGTGAGTCGGAACCCCGTTTCGACATGTCGCCACCCACAGGCCTTCGCGTCCGCGCATTCCTGTTCTCGGTTCTCGGTGCGCTGCTGATGGGGGTGGGCGCGGTCGCGAACTGGGTGACGGTGGGTATCCCGATCGAAACGGCCCACACGTCGCTCCGCGGCGTCGATCTGACGGAGGGCCGCATCGTGCTCTTCTTGAGTCTGATCGTCTTGGTCGTGGTGGTCGGGAGCAGGGTCGTGCCATCGCGTCGTGTACGCCAGCTGCTCGCCGCCCTCGAGCTGGCAGCTGGGCTTGCGACGGTCGCGATCGCGGCGGCGTTCCTCGTGGATGGCAGGGATCATCAAGCGGTCATCCGAGCGCTGGGCATCCCGAGGGAGATGTGGGCACAGCTCGGAGCGTTCCGCGACCTGGGCCCAGGTCCGTACGTTGCTCTTGTCGGCGGGGTCTCGTGTGCGCTCGGCGGCGTGCTCACCCTCTTGTGGGCTCGCCGACTGAGCGGGAACGATCCCCTCGTTACCGAAGTTTCTGCCGAAGTGGCTTCAGGTTAGGTCCGCCACAACCGAAACCTCCTTCGAACGCGCACCGGCGTGGTGCGCCTGCTCCAAGGAAAGGAGGCGAAGGCAGATGCTCAAGGGGCTCAAGAAGCGCATCCGCGAGGATGAAGGCTTCACCCTTATCGAGCTGATGGTGGTCGTTCTGATCATCGGCATCCTGATCGCCATCGCTCTGCCAACGTTCCTGGGCGCCCGCAACCGGGCCAACGACAAGGCGGCTCAGTCGAGCCTCCGCAACGCGCTCGCGGCCGCGAAGGTTATCTTCACGGACACCGACGACTACTCGGGCGTGGACGCGGCTGCGATGCTCGCTGCTGAGCCGTCGCTGACCTACCCGGCGACGTCTGCCGGTCCGAACGAGATCAGCTTCCTCGTTCAGGACACGACCGCGGGCGTGCCTGACGGCGCGATCGCGATGGCGGCGTGGTCGAAGGCTGGGAACTGCTTCGGGCTGCTCGATGAGTCCGATGCAGGCACGACCTTCACGAAGGACGTGGACCCGGGCCCATGTGACGCGGCCGACGTTCCGTACGGAACCGTTGGCTGGTAGTCGCTAAGCAAGAGCGAGACCCAGAAAGGGCGGCCCTTCGGGGCCGCCCTTTCGCTTCCCCCGAACGGCTGACGCGCGAACTCAAGCACGAGCCTGGAGCAGCCGACCATATGGGGGATGAGGCGCTCATCGTCTAACCGTGCACGCCGCCCCGCCCGCAGGCCTTTCCGCCTGCACGAGGAGGAGGGCGGGTTCACGCTCGTCGAGGTCATGGCGGCGATGACGGTGCTGGCGATCGGGATCTTCGGGGCGGCCCAGGCGATGACGATCGGACTGAGCTCGACCGGCCTTTCACGGCAGAGGCTCGCCGCCCGCGCCGGCCTCGACCAGCAGATGGAGGAAGCTCGAGCCTTGAACTACGACAACCTGGTGCTCTCGGATCCGGATCCGGGGCTCACGCATTCAAGCGACTCCAAGAACCCGGACTACTGGGTGGACACCGCCGCCCAGACGTTCGATCCGGATGGCGACGGCCCGCTGTCGGCCGAACCGATCGTCCGCGTCGCGGGCGCCTCGCCGGCGCTGCAGCACTTCCAGAACCCGTTCATCGTCGGGAGCACCACGTACAGCGTCTACCGATACGTCACGTGGGTGGACTCGAGCACGGACGGGATCGGCTCCGCGGACGCGGCCGATGGGAACGGTGACGGCGTCAGCGACGTGGACGGCCACGATCAGAAGCGCGTCACCGTCGTCGTCGTGTGGACCGACCAGTTCGGGCGAACCCCTGTCAGCCAGAGCCAGTCGTCGCTGTTCACCGACGGGAAGATCGTGTACAAGGCGCCGTCGCTGAACGCACCGCCGGCGGTCAGCTGCCCGACGGCGACCGTGTCCGGTCTGGTCGTCGACTTCACGGCTGTCACGAACGACAGTGACGGTTCGATCGCCAGCGTGAACTGGGACTTCGGTGAACCGGCATCAGGAGCGCAGAACACCGCGACCGGGCTCACCGCGTCCCACACGTACAGCGGCTACGGCCAGACCTACACGATCGTGAACACGGTCGTGGACAACGGAGGAGGGTCGGCGAGCAACAGCGGGTTGAGCTGCTCGGTCACCACCGGGGCCGATCCGGGTGCCGGCAACGGCGGACCGAACGCCGGGGTGATCAAGATCGCGAACGATGCCACCTACACGAACACCACGATCGTGACCCTGACCATCGCGAAGGGGAGCGGGGCGACACCGGCACAGATGCGGTTCTCCAACGACGGCACGACCTGGGCACCACTGGTCCCCTACGGAACGACCGCCAGCTGGACGCTCCTGTCGGGCGATGGAACGAAGACGGTCTACGCGCGCTTCTACGACGCGACGGGCACTTTGTACAGCTCGCAGATGACCGACACGATCACGCTCGACACGACGGCGCCGGGGGCCCCTACGGGTCTGCACGTGTCGGCCTCGTCCACGGTGGGAGCGAACAAGGACCTGACGCTCGCATGGATGGCCCCCACGGGCGTGACCGACCTCGGCGGCTACCGCCTGTATCGACGCATCATCACATCCACCGGCTCCTACTCGCTCGTGTGTGACACCTCGAGCACATCCTGCAATGACGCCCACAAGAAGACCGATTCCTACGAGTACTACGTGATCGCCTATGACCTCGCCGGCAACCAGAGCGCGCAGAGCAACCACATCACATCGTGACGGCCAGTCGGGGTTCACCCTGGCTGAGCTCCTGGTCACGATGCTCGTGATGGGCATAGTCGCGACCGCCGTGATGTCCGTCGCGATGCGAACGTTCACGACCACGGCAACGATCACCAACCGTCGGGACGTCTTCGCGGACGGGCGCATCGCGCTCGACCGGCTCTCGAAACAGCTCCGTCAAGCCGAATCGATCGATGGATCCGGGAGCTCCACGTCGATGATCACCTTCTCGGGATACCTCGACGGCGCTCCGGCCACGATCGTCTGGCAGGTGACGGGATCGTCGGCGCCGTACACGCTCGAGGCATCGACGCTGGGCGGCGCGAACCCCGTCCCGATAGTGTCGTTCCTGGCCGATGCAGATGTATTCACGTACACGACCCATGGCACCGTCGTCGATCAGGTGACGATCAGGCTGCCGCTCCAGACGAACACCACCACGGTCGAGTTCACCACCGACGTGCAGCTCCGGAACACGTCGGACGATTCGTAGGAGAGAGAGAGACGATGCTCTGCACCCTGGCGCGACGGCTCCACCGTGAGGAGGAAGGCTATTCGCTCGTGATCGCGATCCTCTTGTTGGCGATCATGATGGTCCTGCTCGTGGTCGCGCTCGACGCCGGGAATGCGTCCTTGAGCCAATCGAGCAAATCGCTCCAGTGGAGCAGGGCGCTCACGGTGGCGGAGGCTGGGGTCAACGACTCCATCACGCGTCTGGGCGAGAGCCGGACGGCCTCCAATCCGTGCAGCATCTCGACGTCCACGGTATGCAGCAGCAGCGGCGGCGGCGAGTATCAGGTGAGCTGGACCCAGACCGGCGGGAAGATCGTCGTCACCTCGATCGGCTACTACCCGACCAAGGCGTCGCCGAAGTACACGCGCGAGGTGCAGGCCACGTACGAGCCGGTTCCGGCGTTCAAGTACGCGATCTTCAGCCAGACCGGCCTCAACATCGCGAACGGCACCACGGTGGTCGGGGACATCTACTCCGACGGCGACGTGTCGGTGGGCACGAGCGCCACGATCTGCGGCAGCATCCAGTCCTCGGGCGGCGGCGTCACCCTCCAGAACGGCAGCCAGATCGTCACGTCGGAGAGCACGTACGGGTGCTCGGGCAAGTCAGGGCGCGTGTGGACCGGTGGATCGACCGGGATCGTGGGGGCTCAACAGGTCGTGATCTCGGGTGATGCGATCGCGGGCGCGCCCTCGACGACGACGTGCAGCTCCGCGTCGAGCGACTACGCCGTGACGATCAGCGGCGGTGGAACCTACACGGTCGGGGGTGCGGCGAAGGCGTGCGGGCAGATCGCCGGGATCACGGGTCAGACCTCCAGCACCCCGGGCACGACGACCACCGCTCCCGCCCCGGTCTCCTTCCCGACGTTCGTCTTCGATCCCAACAACTACCCGTCGGCGTCAACGGACCC
>JBKOZW010000130.1:0-3190 GCA_046726095.1 Actinomycetota bacterium | reverse complement strand
ACCACGCCGCTCGAAGGATGCGCCGAGCCCGGTTGCGGTCCACCGCGTTGCCGACCCTGCGACCGGCGACGAACGCCGCCGCCCCGGCCCCGGGCGCGAGGAACACTACCACCCGGTTGCCGTGCAACGGCCGTCCCGAGTCGAGCACGCGTCGCACGTCGCGCGAGCGCATGGGCGCCACCGCTCGTGGCGGTCAGACGGCGAGCCGGGACCGGCCCTTGCGTCGCCGCGCGGCGAGGATCGCTCGACCGGCCCGCGTCCGCATCCGGTGCCGGAACCCGTGCACCTTCGCGCGGTGGCGGTTGTTCGGTTGGTACGTCCGCTTGCCCTTCGCCATGGTCGGAAGATCCTCGATTCGACGGAACGGCCGGCGTCCGCCGGCCGATCGGTGAGTATACGGGCCCGCCAACGTCGCTGGCCAAGTCCCTTGACAACAGAAAGAGCGTCAAGACCCCGCGAGCGGCGTGCGGTGTGGAAAAACCGCGTGCTATCGTCCAGCCGCTTTCCCCCCGGCGCGCGAGACCGGGCCGCGCTCGTCGACAGGAAACCCTTCCCCATTGGGTTTTCCACCGTTGTGGAAAGGTCTTGTGGAATAGGCATGGTGACGGCCTACCCGGAGAACGCAGCCCTCGAGGCGTGGTCCAGCGTGCTCTCCCGGGCTCGCGACGAGCTCCCGGAAACCACGCTCGTGATGTGGTTCTCCGATGTCCGTCCGACGGACATCACGGACGACGTCCTGACGCTGGCCGTGCCCAGCCCGCTCGTGCGTGAGCGGTTGCAGCACAACCACCTTTCTCTGATCGAAGAGGCTGTCGCCTCGTCGCACGGCGGGCCCGTGAAGATCGCGTTCGAGGTGGAGGAGGGCATCCGCCATCCCCTGGAGGAGGCCCAGATCCCGGGGGCTCCGACGGCGACGACGACCCCACCGAGCGACGTCGCGCAGCGATCCACCGCGCCGCCCCCGCTCGGCGCTCCGGGCCTGCCGTTCCCCAACTACACCTTCGAGGCGTTCGTTCCCGGCCCCAGCAACCGCTTCGCGCACGCGGCCGCGATGGCCGTTGCCGAGGCGCCGCCCTCGATCGCGTACAACCCGCTGTTCATCTACGGCGGCGTGGGTCTCGGGAAGACGCACCTGCTGATCGCGGTCGGGCATCACATGTATCGAGTGAACCCGGGGATCCGCGTGAAGTACGTGACGTCCGAGCGATTCGTGACGGAGTTCATCAAGGCGGTCCGCGAGCGGCAAGGCGATCAGTTCCGGCACCGCTACCGCGAGGTGGACGTCCTGCTCGTCGACGACATCCAGTTCCTGGCCAAGCGCGAGGAAACGCAGACCGAGTTCTTCCACACGTTCAACCACCTCCACGGAAGCGGCCGGCAGATCGCGATCGCATCGGACCGGCCACCGCACGAGCTCTCCGGCCTCGAGGAGCGGCTCGTCAGCCGCTTCCGGTGGGGTCTGTGCGTCGATGTGCAGCCACCGGATCTGGAGACGCGGATCGCGATCCTGCAGCTCAAGGCGGAGCGGGAGCGCCTCACGATCCCGCACGACGTGATCGAGTTCGTCGCCTCCAAGTTCGACCAATCCGTCCGCGAGCTCGAGGGTGCGCTCGTCCGGGTCGTAGCTTGGTCCGAGCTCACGGCGCAACGGATCGATCGCGAGCTCGCCGAACGGGCCCTGCAAGACCTGATCCCGCAGACCGAACACGAGATCCCGCCGCAGCTGATCATGGAGCAGACGGCCGACTACTTCTCGCTGTCCACCGGCGATCTCGTGTCCAAGTCCCGATCCCGTCCGCTGACCCAAGCGCGACACATCGCGATGTACCTGATGCGGGAGTGCACCGGTCTCTCCCTGGTGAAGATCGGCGAGATCTTCGGCGGACGCGACCACACGACCGTGTTGCACGGGATCAAGAAGGTCGAAGACGAGATGCGCGAACGCGACGCCACGTTCCGCCAGGTGCAGGACCTCACGCGGATCGTTCGGGGACGCGTCCGGGGCACCGGCTGAGAGCTGTGGACAACGCTGTGGACAGAGGACCGCATCCTCGCAGGAGCGGAGCCCGGAGCGCTGTGCGACACGAGTTGTCCACCGTCCGTCCCCATGTCCGACACTCGCACTACGCTGCGGGGACGACAGGGTTCTCCACGGTTCCACAGCGCCTACCACTGAAGGTCTTCATGAAGAACTACAACGACACCAGGGGGTGCACACGGTGAAGTTCCGATGCGATCGCGACGCGTTGTCCGAAGCGCTCCAGACGGTGCAACGAGGTGTCTCCTCCCGGCCGGGGATCCCGGCTCTGACCGGCGTGCTGCTCGATGTGGAGGACGGCGGGCGCCTCACGATGACGACGACCGATCTGGAGGTCTCGGCCAGGCTGACGATCGACGTCCAGGTGAGCGAGCCGGGGATCGCCTTGATCCCCGCACGGCTGCTGGCCGACACGGTGAAGTCGCTCTCGGACGCGCCGGTCGACGTCGAGACCGATCAGTCGCAAGCTCGGATCCGATGCGCCGCGTACGAGGGTGCGCTCCGGCTTCTGCCGGCGGAAGATTTCCCGGGCCTGCAGGAGCCCGGCGGCACGCGCGTTGAGGCGGAGGCAGGCGCTTTCGCGGAGGCCGTCTCGCAGGTCGCGCGGGCGGCTAGCCGTGACGAGGCGCGTCCGGTGCTCACAGGTGTGCTCGTGGAGGTGAGCCGCGAGGGCTGCGTCCTCGCTGCGACGGACTCGTACCGGTTGGCGGTGCGCGACCTCGTCGCGACGGCGGACGGCGAGGCGAAGGCGATCGTCCCGGAGCGCGCCTTCTCGGAGGCAGGTCGCGCGGCCGCGACGGACGAGAAGGGCAAGGTCGAGATCCTGGTCGACGACGCCCAGGTCTCGTTCCGGGCCGGTGGCCTGACGCTCACGTCGCGACTGATCGAGGGCGAGTTCCCCAACTACCGTCAGCTCCTGCCGGACACGCACGAGAGCCGCCTCACGGTTTCGCGTCAGCAGCTGCTCGACGCCGTGCGTCGCGTGGGGCTGCTGGCCCGAGACACGACGCCCGTCCGTCTCGAGTTCAACGCGCTCGGTGTGAAGCTCTCCTCCAGCTCGCCGGACCTCGGGCAGGCGGTCGAGACCGTCGAGGCGCGCTACGAGGGCGAGGACCTCACGGTCGCGTTCAACCCCCAATACCTGATCGACGG
>JBKOZW010000129.1:0-10032 GCA_046726095.1 Actinomycetota bacterium | reverse complement strand
CGTGGTGCTGATGGCCGACCAGCCGGGCGTGACGGCCGGAGACGTCTCGACGCTGATCGACGCGTTCCGGTCGAGCCGGGGCAGGATCGTCCGGCTGCGCTACAACGACGGACCCGGTCCGGCACTCCTGTCGCGCGAGATCCACGCCGAAGCGGCGCACCTGCACGGCGACGCGGGCGCGCGCGTGCTGATGGCGTCGCACCCGGATTGGGTGGAGGAGGCACCCGTCGACCGACCGATGCCACGGGACATCGACACGCGCGGCGACCTTCGCTGAGTCCTCACGCTCCGCCGGAGGCCGGCGGGCGTGACCTCACCATCGTTCGATCGGGATCCGCGCCGGCGAAGCCGAACCGCCGATACAGCCCGTGGGCGTCGCGCGTGTTGAGGTACCAGAGACAGTCGCGGTACCGAGGGTCCTCGACCGCCTGGCGAACGAGCTCCACGCCGATCCCGCGTCCTCGGTGCGGCTCGAGCACGAACACGTCGCCGAGCCACGCCATGTTCGTGGCGTCCGACATCACGCGGCAGAACCCAACGAGTTCGCCGTCCGGCGCATATGCCGCGATCACTCGCGTCGAACCGTGCACGAGTCGCTCGACCGTCTCGCGGGTCCGCCCGCGGACCCAGTACGCCTCCTCGTTCAGGAAGCGGAACACCGCGTCCACGTCGACCCGATCCGGGTCGTCGTCGAGCTCATAGCCGCCGTCGATCTCCCGCCGCATCAGCAGACGGGGCCCAGCCGCCGGTGTTGCAGGGCCGGGAGGGACTCCCGGACGCGGTGGAGCCGACTCATGTCCAGCTCGGCCGTCCACACCCCGTCGCCCTCGGCGGGCGCCTGGACGAGGACCTCGCCCCACGGGTCCACCACCATCGAGTTCCCGTGCGTCCGGCGGCCCTCGGCCGGCGGTCCCCACGAACCCCACTGCGCGGGCGCGACGACGAAACACTGCTCTTCGATCGCGCGGGCCCGGAGGAGCACCTCCCAGTGCGCGCGGCCGGTCAACTGGGTGAACGCGGACGGCACCGTGACGATCTCGGCCCCGAGCGTCATGAGCCCACGGTAGAGCTCGGGGAAGCGGACGTCGTAGCAGATGGACAGGCCGATCCGGCCGAGGTCCGTGTCGCGCGTGACGAGCTCGTCGCCCGCCGTGAAGATCGTCGACTCGCGGAGCGGCGGCTGGTCGGGGAGCTCCACGTCGAAGAGATGGATCTTCCGGTAGCGCGCCACGATCTCTCCGGTCGGATCGAACAGGCACGACGTGTTGAAGATGTGGTCGTCGGCCGCCTCCGGCACGGAGCCGCCGACGATCGACATCGACCGGGCGCGGGCGACCTCGGCGACCGGGTCGGTGAGTGGGCCCGGGATCGGGGCGGCGATCTCGCGCATCGCGGCATGCGTGCCGTAGAGCGGCCAGAGCTCGGGGAGGGCAGCGAGGTCGGCGCCGGAGGCGCCGGCCTCGTCGAGCAGCCGCGTGGCCGTGGCGACGTTCGCATGAACGTCGCCACCGCCCGCGTTCATCTGACAGACCGCGACCCGCACAGGCTGGGCAGCCTACCCGGCTCGCTCGTCGGGGATGCCGGGTGTAGGTTGACCGGGAGCGAGGGAGGCAACGATGTCGCAGTTCGACATGAACCAACCACGGACGCCGGGAGGGCGCATGGGCGCCGATATGGAGAAGCAGTTCATGGAGCAAGCGGAGCACGAGCGCCAGGCGCACGAGACCGAAGAGATCCACCGCGAGGAAGCGGCCGAGGAAGGCAAGACCGTCCCGAAGCGTCCGTGGTGGAAGTTCTGGGGTTGATCGACCGGCCCGCTACCCGGTCGTCGCTTCCCTGATCGCGTCGATCGCCCGAGGGTTCTCAACGCTCGAGAGGTCACCGGGGTCCTCGCCGAGCGCCGCCGCGCGGATCGCGCGACGAACGATCTTGGCGCTCCGCGTCTTCGGCAGCTCGCGCACGAACACGATCCGCGCCGGCATGAACGACTTCCCCAGGTGGTCGCCCACCGACCGGCGCAGCTCGTCGGCGTCGGGTTCCGTGCCGGGTTTCGGCACCACGAAGCACCAGACCTGCTCGCCCTTCACGTCATCGGGCATCCCGATCGCCGCCGACTCGGCGACCGCGGGGTGCGCGGCGATCGCCGACTCGACCTCGGCGGGACCGATCCGCTTGCCGGCGATGTTGAGCGTGTCGTCGGAGCGGCCGCGGAGGAACCAGAGCCCGTCCTCGTCGCGGACCGCCCAGTCGCCGTGCACCCAGACACCGGGCCAGCGCGACCAGTAGGTCTGCAGGTACCGGTCAGGGTCCCCCCAGATCCCGCGCGTCATCGACGGCCACGGCTTCGTGCAGACGAGCTCCCCCACCTCGTTCGGCCCCGCCCGCGTGCCGTCGGGCCTCCTCACCTCGACCGCCATCCCGAGCGCGGGGCCGTAGAGCGTGAGCGGCTTCAACGCACACACGGGCGTCGGCGAAAGGAAGCAGGCGCCGACCTCGGTCCCGCCCGACAGGTTGATGATCGGCAGCCGGCCGCCGCCGACCTCCTCGAACAGCCACCCGTACGACGACGGGTCCCATGGCTCTCCGGTCGACGCGAGGACCCGGAGCGAGGACAGGTCGTGCGCGCGCAAAGGCTCGAGGCCCGCCGGGACGAGCGCGCGGATCAGCGTCGGGGAGACGCCGAGCGTGGTCAGACGATGGCGCTCGACGAGCGACCACAGCCGGTCGACAGCTGGGTGCGTCGGCGCGCCCTCGAAGAGCAACACCGTCGAGCCGAGGGAGAGCGCGCCCACGATCTCCCACGGACCCATGATCCAGCCGAGATCGGTCGCCCAGTGCAGAACGTCGCCCGGGTGCAGGTCGACCTGGTAGGCGACCTCCTCGGCGATCTTGACCAGGAACCCGCCGTGGACGTGGACGACGCCCTTCGGCCGTCCGGTCGTGCCGCTCGTGTAGCCGATGAACAACGGATGCTCGGCGTCGAGCGGCTCCGACGCCGACGGCTCGTCGTCGTCCGCGAGCTCGTCCCACCAGACGTCCCGGTCGGGGTTCCAAGGCGTCGTGGGATCGTCGAGCCGGCGCCAGACGACGACGCGTTGGACCGAGCCGGCCGCGTCGGCCGCGAGATCGGCGGTGGCCTTCATCGGGACCACCTGTCCCTTTCGCAGCGAGCCGTCGGCGGTGATCACGACCTTCGCGCGCGCATCGGCCAGGCGCGCCGCGACGGCGTCCGGGCCGAACCCGCTGAAGATCGGAACCCAGATCGCGCCGATCTTCGAACACGCCATGACGGCGGCGATGGTTTCGGGCGCCATGGGAAGGAAGATCGCAACCGTGTCCAGCTGACGAACCCCGAGCGATCGGAGCCCGCGGGCGAGACGGTCGGCTTGCCGACGGAGCTCCGCGTAGGTCCACGTCCGGACGAACCCGTCCTCGCTCTCGCCGATCACGGCCGGCGCGTCGGGCGTCCGCGCCGCCCAGCGGTCCACGCACTGGTGCGCGAGGTTCACGGTCGCGCCCGTGAACCACGTGGTCCACTCGACGCCGGCGGAGACGTCGAAGACGTCCGAATAGGGTTCGAAGAACTCCAGATCGAGATCCTGGACGACCGCGTCCCAGAACCAGCCGATGTCGTCGATCGAGCGCCGCACGAGGTCGTCGTAGTCGTAGATCCCGTGGGCGCGCATCAGCCGGGTGACGTTCGCACCTTCGATGTCCTGCAGCGACGGCGACCAGACAACACCTTGCACGGCAGCATGGTAGAACCGGGGAGATGAGCCCGCGGATCGGCGTCACCGGCGTGGGGTGGTCCGGGTTCACCCCCACCACCGCCGGCCGCAGCTACAAGGAGCTGATGTTCGAGGCCGCGGCGGCCGCGTACCTGGACGCCGGCATCGACCCTCGACGCGACGTCGACTCGTTCGTGTGCGCGTCCGAGGATCTCGAGGAAGGGACGAGCATCTTCGACGAGTACGTCCCCGACCAGCTGGGGGCCGTCCAGCGACCGGTGCAGACGGTCGCGTCGGACGGCCTGTTCGCGCTCGCTACCGGTGTGATGCTGATCCGCAGCGGTGCGGCGCGCGTGGTCGCCGTCGAAGCCCATTCGAAGGCATCCGATCTGCTCACCCAGGGCCGCGTGGACGCGTTCGCCCTCGACCCGGTGTTGAACCGGCCGCTCGGGGTACCTGCGCTCGCGGTCGCCGGGCTCGAGATGCGCCGGTACCTGCACGCGACCGGTCGAGACGCGAAGGAATGCGCGGCGGTCGCCGAGCGGAACCGCGAGCACGCGCGAGCCAGCCGCCGCGCATCGATCGGCGAGCCGCCGGACGAAGACGCAGCGACGTTCGAGCCGTTGACGACGCACCAGACGGCGCGGAGCGTCGACGGGTGCGTCGTCGTCGTGATCGCGACCGAGGAGCGGGCGAACGAGCGGACCGTCTGGGTCGACGGCGTGGGCTGGAGCCAGGACGCGCCCTCGATCGAGAGCCGTGACTGGGCGAGGGCGGTCGCCGCCGCGAACGCGGCCGCGACCGCCTACGCCCGATCGGGAGTGGAGCCGGGCGACATCGACACCGCTGAGGTCGACGACACGTTCGCGTACAAGCAGCTCCAACACCTGGACGCGCTCGGGCTGGAGAAGCTGGATCCCGACCTCGTGAATCGATCAGGTGGCGCCCTGGGCGAGGGCTATCTCCACGAGGCGAACGGGCTCGCCCGGACGCTCGCCGCGGTCGAGCAGCTCCGCGCCGGCGACGGCCGCGCTGCGGTCGTCCAGTCCTGGCGCGGCGTGCCCAGCACCAGCGCGGCCGTCGCCGTCCTGAGGGCAGGATGACCGGGCGACGCGTCGCGGTCGTCGGGGCGGGGATGACCCGCTTCGTGCGCCGCGCGCAGGAAACGGGGAAGGAGCTCGCGTTCCAGGCGTCCCGCGCAGCCCTCGACGCGGCCGAGATGAAGCTCGATCAGATCGACGCCGTCTGCCTGACGAGCGCCCCCGACGCCTTCGACGGCGTGCATCGCAAGGGCGACTACCTCGCGGACGGCGCCGGCGGCTGGAGCAAGCCGTTCATCCGGACCTACGTCGGCGGCGGCAGCGGCGTGTTCACCGCGATCCAGGGTTGGTACACGGTCGCCTCCGATCAGGCCGACATCGTGCTCTGCGTCGCCGAGGAGAAGATGTCCTCCTGCCAGCCGCACCCGCAGGGCGCGTTCCTGACGATCTTCGACAACATCCTGGAGCGGCCGCTCGGACCCAACCTGCTGTGGATCTTCGCGCTCGAGATGAACCGGTACATGAACCGGTACGGTCTCGAGAAACGCGACATCGCGTCGGTCGCCGTCAAGAACAAGCGCAACGCGGCCGACCACCCGGCGGCGCTCCTGGGACAGGCGGACATCTCGGTCGACGACGTCCTCGCCTCGGAGGTCCTCGCGTGGCCGGTCCAGCGGCTCGACGTATCGCCGATCAGCGACGGCGCGGTCGCGGTGATCATGGCCTCCGAGGATGCGGCCCGCAGGCTCACCGACACGCCGGTCTGGGTCGACGGCGTCGGGTGGAACCTCGACACGACGTACTGGACCAACCGCGACCTGTCCTACCCCGAGTACGTGGAGAACGCCGCACGGATGGCGTACGACATGGCCGGGATCACCGAGCCGCGCAAGCAGATCAACATCGCCGAGCCATACGACCCCTTCGATTACAAGGAGCTCCACCACCTCGAGGGCCTGCTCCTGTTCGACAAGGGTGCGGCGCCCGAGGCGGCCGCGGCGGGCGTCACCGGGCGCGACGGCGACCTGCCGTGCTGCCCCTCGGGCGGGCTGCTCGGCGTGGGGAACCCGATCGCCGCGGCCGGCCTGATGAAGATCGCGGAGCTCTTCTGGCAGCTGCGCGGCGAGGCCGGTGCCCGACAGGTGCCAGGAACCCCACAGCGGGGTGTCGCGCAGGCCTGGGGCGACCTGATGCAGGTCGGCACCGTCGTGGTGATGGGCGTGGACGAGCCCACGACCGCGTCGCCGTCCGAAACGGAACCGACGGCGACGCTCGGCCCGACCCCGCTGTCCGACGCCGAGTTCCGGGCGGCGTCGGGGGCCGTCGACACGCCGCTCGACGCCCGGTTCGCATGGGATCCCGGCAGCGCCGTCGGCTCGTTCCTGGACGGGCTCCGCGACGGTCGCATACTGGCGACCACGTGCGCCTCGTGCATGCGGACCCTCGTGCCGCCGAGGGCGTTCTGCGAACGCTGCTTCCGCGCGACCGATGGCTGGACGCAACTCGACGCCGTCGGCACGGTCGAGACGTTCTCGATCTGCCACGTCACGTGGGACATGCGGCCGCTCGAGGAGCCCGAGCTCCCCGCCGTGATCCGCATCGACGGCTCGAGCGACGGTGGATTCCTTCACAAGCTCGGCGAGGTCGCGCCCGATGACATCCGGATCGGGATGCGGGTCGAGGCGGTGTGGCGCCCGATGGACGATCGCGATGGCTCGATCCTGGACATCGCCTACTTCCGGCCGAGCGAACCCTCGATCCGCCGGGAGCTGGTCGCCGCCGCGGAGGCCGTCGCGTGACGGTGCGCCGGATCGAGGGCGGGCTCCCCGTCGCGTTCCGGTACACGCCGGGCGTCGGTAACACCGCGTTCCTCGAAGCCCTCCGCGACCGCGGGGTCTTCCTCGGGTCGCGATGCGCGGACTGCGGCGTGACGTACCTCCCGGCCCGGATCTTCTGCGAACGCTGCTTCGCGTCGCTCGCGCCGGACACGGAGTGCAGGCCGGAGGGCGCCGTGGAGTCGTGGACGGTCGCTCACCACGACGTCGACGGAGAACCGCTCGACCCGCCGATCACGTACGCGCTCGTCCGCCTCGACGGCGCCGACACCGTCCTGCTCCACCGCCTGCTCGCCCCGGCCGAGATCGGTGCGCGCGTCCGCGCGGTCGTCAGTGACGACCGCGCGGCATCCATCCACGACATCGAAGGATTCGAGCCCGTATGAACCTGGACCTCACCGACGAACAACGGCAGATGCGCGACCTCGTCCGCGAGTTCGCGCGGAACGAGGTCGCGCCCGGCGCCGCCGAGCGCGACCAGCAGGAGACCTTCCCGCTCGAGGTCGTCAAGAAGATGGCGGAGCTCGGGCTGTTCGGCCTGCCGATCCCAGCGGAGTTCGGCGGTCTCGGCGCCGACGCCCTGACCTGGGCGCTCGTGATGGAGGAGCTCGGCCGCGCCGACTCGAGCGTCGCGGTCACGCTGTCGGTCGCGTCCGGGCTCGCCGGGGGCATGGTCGTGCGGTACGGGACACACGAGCAACAGGAGCGTTGGCTGCCGCCGATCGCCGCCGGGGAGATGCTCGCCGGGTTCGCGTTGACGGAGCCGGGCGGGGGCTCGGATGTGAAGGCGCTCCGCACCACGGCTCGCCTCGCCGACGGCGATTGGACGATCGACGGCTCGAAGGCCTTCATCACCAACAGCGGCACGCCGATCACCGGCTTCCTCGTCGTCGCCTGCCGGACCGACGACCCGCCGCGCGACGTCTCCACGATCATCGTCCCCGCCGATACCGAGGGCCTGGTGATCGGGTCCGAGTACGCGAAGTTGGGCTGGCGCTCGACCGATACCCACGAGGTCGTCTTCCAGGGCTGTCGGGTCCCCGAGGCCAACCTCCTCGGCGAACGCGGACGCGGGCTCCGGCAGTGTCTCGGTTCCCTCGACGACGGACGGATCTCGATCGCTGCCATCTCCGTCGGACTCGCGCAGGCGTGCCTGGACGCGAGCCTCCGCTACGCGCAGGAGCGCGAGGCGTTCGGTCGCCCGATCGGTTCGTTCGAGGCGATCGCCTTCAAGCTCGCCGACATGCGCGTCGCGATCGAGTCCGCCCGGCTGCTCACCTGGAGGGCCGCGTGGACCAAGGACCAGGGCCGTGGATACGCCGCGGCCGCGGCGGCGGCCAAGCTGCACGCGAGCGACGTCGCGAACGTGTGCGCGCGCGAGGCGATCCAGATCCACGGCGGGTACGGCTACACGGAGGAGTTCCCGGTCTCGCGCTACTACCGCGACGCGAAGGTCCTCGAGATCGGCGAGGGCACGAGCGAGATCCTGCGTCTCGTCCTCGCGCGCGACATGGGACTGACGCCTGAGGTCTGAGTCGGGAAGCTCTCGTCGCCTCCCTGTCCTGAAACGGAGAACGCGGCGCGGCGCCGTTCCGGCGCCGCCCCGTCCCAAGTGCGACTGCCGGGGTCAGTCGACCTTCAGGATCTCCGCGTCGATCTCCAGGTCGACCTTCTTGCCGACGAGGAATCCACCGGTTTCGACCGGCACGTTCCACGTGAGGTCCCAGTCGGCACGCTCGACCGTCGTCTTCGCGGAGAACGCCGCCAAGGTCGACTCATGCAACCCCGGCCCCCAGCCCAGGAATTCGGCCTGGAAGGTGATGGGCTTGGTGACGTCCTTGATCGTCAGGTTGCCGTCGATCTCGAAGGTGTTGTCCTTGCCGATCCGGATCCCCGTGGACTCGAAACGGACGATCGGGTACTGCTCGGTCAGGAAGAAGTCCCCGCTGTTCAGGTGGCCGTCTCGCATGTCGTTGCCGGTCGTCAGCGACGCGGTCGCGAGCTCCACGACGACCTTCGAATCCTCCGGACGCTCCCCGATCTGGATGGACCCCTCGTACTCGGTGAACTGACCGCGCACCTTCGACAACATATGCCGCGCAACGAACGTGAACGCCGTGTGGGCCTTGTCGAACTCCCACGTGCCTGCGGGCGGGACGCTGATCCCGTTGACCTTCCGCTCTTCCGTAATCGCCATGGAGGTCTGCCTCCTTCGTTCCCCGGGCGCCGCCCGGTGCGGCGCTCCGATGATCCAGGGAACGAAGCCATAGCCCCTATCTATTCCAGAGTCTCTCAGGTTTCGGAATCTTCTTCCCGATACCGAGCGTTGAACGGATTAGCATCCTGCGAACCACCGGAAGAGGACACCGTGTCGATCGACGAAGAGAGCCCGCTCTGCCGCCACTACCGCGAGGCTGCCGACATGCTCGGCAAGCGGTGGACGCCGCAGATCCTCCGCGGCCTGCTGAGCGGCGTCTCGCGCTACACCGACCTCAAGGAAGGCGTGGCCCCGATCTCCGACGCCCTCCTGTCGGACCGCCTCAAGGAGCTCGAGAACCTGGGCATCGTTGCGCGCGAGGTGACGCCGTCGACACCGGTCCGGATCACCTATGGCCTCACGGAGAAGGGAAGGGACCTCGCGGGCGTGATCGGCGAGCTCGCGGCGTGGGCCGAGCGCTGGTCCGAGGAGCCCGCTACGGCATAGCGCCGTCGGCGACGGCGAGCGCCTCGTCGATGATCTCGAAACCCTCCTGGAGTTGCTCCTCCGTGATGCAGAGCGGTGGGTTCGTCATGATCTGGTTCCAGCGGACCATCGTGAACAGCCCGCGCTCGATCAGAGCTTTGTTGACGGCAACCATCGTGTCGTTCGTGACGTTGTAAGGCGACATCGCCTCCATCGTCTGGCGGTCCCTGACCAGCTCGAGGATCCCGAACAGCCCGATGTTCCGGTGAAGCCCGACGCTCGGATGTTTCGCGGCGAGCTCCTCGTGATGGCGGCGCATCACCGGCTCCAAGCGCTTCGCGTTCCCGATCAGGTCGTCCTCCTCCAGAACGTCGATCGCGGCGAGCGCCGCCGCGCATGACAGCGGATGGGAGTTGTACGTCAGGCCGCCGTAGAAGACGTTCTCGTCGAAGTGGTGGGCGATCGCCGGGCTGATCGCAACCGCGCCGAGCGGGAGGTACGACGAGGTAAGCCCCTTCGCCGCGGTCAGCAGATCAGGCACCACGTCCCAGTGGTTCACCGCGAACCACTCGCCGGTCCGGCCGAAACCGCACATGATCTCGTCGGCGATCATCACGATGCCGTAGCGCGTGCAGAGCTCGCGAACGCCACGCAGGTAGCCGTCCGGCGGGATCAGAACACCGTTCGTTCCCGTGACGGTTTCCAGGATGAAGGCGGCGATCGTGCCCGGCCCCTCGAGCACGATC
>JBKOZW010000128.1:0-3470 GCA_046726095.1 Actinomycetota bacterium | reverse complement strand
ACGATCACCTGGGCCGTCTGCGTGTCGGGATCGACCCGGACCTCGCGAACCTTCGCGGGTTGCAGCGCGTTCGCGACGAACTCGCTCGGGTTCTCCGACCACGGGACCACGTCGATCTTCTCGCCACGGAGCTCCGTGACGACGTTCCGCACCCGTGAGCCCTTGGGTCCGACGCAGGCGCCGACCGGGTCGACCGCCGGTTCGTTCGACCACACCGCGATCTTGGAACGGTGACCGGGCTCGCGCGCGACCGCCTTGATCTCGACGACGCCGTCTTCGATCTCCGGCACCTCGAGCTCGAACAGCTTCTTCAGCAACCCCGGATGCGTCCTGCTCACGACGATCTGGGGGCCCTTGGCTCCGCGCCGGACCTCCGTGATGTACGCCTTCAGCCGCTCGCCGCTGCGGTACGGCTCGGACGGGACCTGCTCGGCCTGCGGCACCAGCGCTTCGACCTTCCCGAGGTCGAGCAGGGTATAGCGCCGCTCCGACTGCTGGACGATCCCCGTGACGATGTCGCCCTCACGCCCCGCGAACTCCTCGTACGTCATCTCGCGCTCGGCGTCGCGGAGCTTCTGGAAGATCACCTGCTTCGCGGTCTGGGCGCCGATCCGGCCCTTGAAATCGTCGGTGACGGTGACCTCCTCCTCGGAGAGCACCTTCATGACCAACGTCTCGCCGTCTTCGCCCTCGACCTCTTCGAGCTGCTGCTGGAACATCCGCATCTCACCGGTCTCGGGATCGATCTCGGCGCGGAACCCGACGAAGTCGTCATCGGCGTCCGGATGCTCCTGTTTCCACGCCGACTTGTACGCCGCCGCCATCGCCTCCTCGAGGCCCTGGAGGATCGTGTCGAAGCCGATGCCCTTCTCGCGCTCCAGTTCCCGGAGCGCGGCGATCATCTCCGCGTTCATCGCCGCCCCCCCTTGAGCTCCGCGTCCCAGTCCACGACCGTGCGCGCGGACGCGATGTCGGCGAACGCGATCCGTCGGCCGGCGCCGTCGACGTCGAGGTCGATGCCCTCGTCGTCGAGCCCCGAGAGCGTGCCGATGTGCCGGAGGACGCCCTCCACCGGCCCGATCGAGCGCACCTCGACGCGGGCGCCGACGCACCGCGCGTACTGGGCCGGGGTCTTCAGCGGGCGTTCGAGTCCGGGCGAGCTCACCTCGAGGTGGTACGTGCCCTCACCGAAGCCTTCGAGATCGAGGCGACGGGCCAGCTTCTCGGAGACGGTCGCGATCGTATCGAGGTCGACCCCGCCGTCGCGATCGATCGTCACGCGGAGGACCCGGCGGCCTCGCTCGCCACGGTAGGTCACGTCCACGAGCTCCAGGCCCGCGCCCTCGACCAACGGGCGCACCAGCGCCTCCACCTCCACCCGACTCATCCCCTCACAAACGAAAGGTGGGCCCGCGCCCACCCCCGACTCGTGCACGACTGCGGTTTCCTGTGTCGAGTATAGCCGGACCGGTCACGCAGGCCGGTTCACCCGACGCTCCGCGCTCCTTGACGGCCGCGACCGGCCTCTGGGAGGGTTCCGCGACCTCCGGAAGGACGTTCCGATGCCTCAGATGCTCCGGGTCCACCCCGACCGCGACACGTTCGACCGGCTCGCCGCGGAGCATCCGCTCGTCCCGGTCTGGGCGGAACTGCTGGCCGACGTCGCGACCCCGGTGGGCCTCTTCCCCGCGGTCGCCGGCTCGGGCCCGGGCATCCTCCTCGAGTCCGTCGAGCGATCGGAGCGGTGGGGACGGTACTCCTTCGTCGCCGGCGACCCCGCCGCGATCCTGGTCGTCGACGGCGCGGGGCTCCACCTGCGCGACGTCGTCCGTGACCTCCCCACCGGCGAACCGTCGCGGCGGCTCACCCCACGCGAGGCGCTCCGCGCCGCCGTCCAACGCCTGCGCGCGCCACGCCTGGAAGGGCTGCCGCCGATCACCGGCGGCCTGATGGGGTACGTCTCGTACGAGGCCGCGACCCTCCTGGACGGGCATCCCGCGCCCCACCCCGAGGACGCCGATCGTCCCCCGATCGGGCTCCTGCTGGTCGACCGCGCCGTGGTGTTCGACCACTGGCGGCAGCGCCTCGTGCTGGTTGCGCACGTCCCATCCGGCGACTACGAGGCCGGCATCGAGGCGCTCGAAGGACTGGCCGACGCGGTCGCGACCGCACCGGCCCTCCCGCTGATGACCGCGGGGGACGGCGTCACGGGCTTGGGCGATGGCAACATGGACGACGACCGGTACCGCGATATCGTCGCCAGCTTCAAGGAGCACATCCTCGCGGGCGACATCTACCAGGCGGTCCCGTCGCGACGCGTGTCGTTCCCAGCTCGCGACGGCGGACTGCCGATCTATCGCCGCCTCCGTGTCTCGAACCCGGCGCCCTACATGTTCTACCTGCGCGCACTCGGGATGGAGCTGGCGGGATCCTCGCCCGAACCGCTCGTCCGTGTCGAAGGTCGGCGCGTCTCCACGCGGCCGATCGCGGGGACGCGTCCACGTGGTCCGACGGAGACGACCGACCGGTTGCTCGAACACGAGCTGCTCGCGGATCCCAAGGAACGGGCCGAGCACGCGATGCTCGTGGACCTCGCTCGCAACGACCTCGGGCGCGTCTGCGCGCCGGGAACCGTCCGTCCGACCGAGCTGATGCAGGTGGAGAGGTTCTCGCGCGTGATGCACATCGTCTCGACGGTCGAGGGCGATCTTCGGCACGACATGGAGCCCTTCGACGCGCTCGCCGTGACCTTCCCCGCCGGGACCGTCACCGGCGCCCCCAAGCGCAGGGCGATGGAGCTGATCGCCGAGCACGAGCCGACCCCGCGCGGCGCGTACGCGGGTGCCGTCGGGTACCTGACCTTCGCCGGCGACCTGGACTTCTGCATCACGATCAGGACGGCGGTCGTCACGGACGGTGTGGCGAGCGTCCAGACCGGTGCCGGTGTGGTCGCGGACTCCGACCCGACGACCGAGCTCGACGAGACGAAGGCGAAGGCTGAGGCGCTGATCCCCGCCGTCGCGCCCGGATCGTCAGTCCTCTGATCCGGGGACGCGGGCCGAGAAGATCATCTCCGAGCCGCCGACGTACCGAACGCCCTCGACCCGCAGCCCGAGGTCCTCGAGCTCGCGCTGAAGGCTCGCCCGCGTGTAGCGATTGATGTGCTCCTTCACGTACCCGTTCGGGAAGACCTTGCCGTACAGCCACTCCAGGACGAGCCATCGGGTCCGGCTGTAGTCGGGCGTGCCGAGGATCAGTCGACCGCCCGGCGCGATCACGCGGACGAGTTCGTCGAGGTGGACCTGGCCCCTGGGGATGTGCTCGATCACCTCGGAACAGATCACGGTGTCGAAGGCGCGATCGGCGAACGGCAACCGGGTCAGGGACCCTTGGACCAGGTGTCGGCCCGGCGCTCGGAGCCACCGGAGCTTGTGCATCCCCAGATCCATCCCCACCACGCCCGGGAGCGT
>JBKOZW010000127.1:0-3560 GCA_046726095.1 Actinomycetota bacterium | reverse complement strand
GTACAGCGCGCGGATGTCCGCGATCTCCGGGGACGCATCGATCACCTCGTCGGCGGCCACCCCGGCGAGCGGGCACCCCATGATCACGCGCGGCGTGTCCCCGCAGGCCTCGGCCGTCGTCAGCCCGGTCGCCTCGATCCGATCGAAGAGCGCCGGGACGTCTTCGATCCGGATCCAGTGGAGCTGGATGTTCTGTCGGTCGGTCACGTCGGCCACGTCCCGGCCGAAGGTCTCCGACGCCCAGGCGATCACGTGGAGCTGCTGCGTCGTCATCCGGCCGCCGTCGATCCGGATCCGGAGCATGAAGTGCTCGTCCTCGAGCTCCTCGGGTTCGGCCGCCCCGGTCCGCTCCCCCGGGACCCCCTGCTTCCGCTGCGTGTAGAGGCCCCACCAGCGCAACCGCGAACGCAGATCCTGCTTGCCGATCGATCGGAATCCGCCGGGCGCGAAGATCCGGTCGATCCGCTCGCGGACGTTGAGCCCGTCGTCCTCCTTCTTGATCTGCTCGGCGGTGTTGAGCGGCTCGTGATAGCCGAGGCCCCACTGGCCCTCGCCGCGCTTCCTGGGAGCCCGATTGCTCATCGTCACAGGATACGAAGGACCTGGTGGCAGTGGAGAACGCGGCTCCCCTCGGACATCGTGGCGGCGCCGTGCGGCCCTCCTGACGGGCATCGCCGCCGCGCTCGCGATCGTCGTGTTCGCGGTGGCGGCGATCCTCCCGTCCGGGCGCAGCGGGCCAACTCTGTCTGCGGCCGCCGAGCTCCGGCGTCTCGGGTCGGTCGCCGCGAACGGGGCGGCGGTCGATCCAGGCGATGGGTTCCTCTACACCTCCCTGGAGCAGGTCCGCCTCGAGGACAACGAGGACCTCGCGTCCGGACTTACCTGGACCCTTCGTCTGCGTGAACAGCTCGAGACGTGGGTCGCGGCCGACGGGACCGGCCGCCAGGTACGAACGATCGAGGACGTCGAGTTCCCATCGGATGCGGATCGTGCGAACTGGGTCGAAGCAGGCCGTCCGGAGCTGCCGGCGGTCGGATCAGATGGCATGCGCTTCGGCCCGGGGACGGCCTCGTCTTCGACGTCGGTTCGCTGCCGGCCGATCCCGATGCGCTCCGCGACGCGATCCACTCAGGACGCGTGATCGTGGTTGCGGAAGGCCCGATCGGCACACTGGAGGGGGCCGCGAACCTGCTCCTGCAGCCCGATACGCGCCCTCCCGTCCGACGGGGCTTGTTCGACCTGGCGGCGCAGACGGCGGGCGTCACCGTTGTGCCTTCTGCGGCGGATCCGCTCGGGCGAGCGGGGGAGGCGTTCGCGTACAGGAGGGGGACGTCGCTGGAGACGTTCATCGTCGATCCGACCACCGCCGAGCCGCTCGCCGTGATCAACGTCGACGATCAGGGCCGCACGAGCTGGAGGGCGCTCGTGGCATCGGGGGTCGTGGCGTCGGGGACCGCCCGACCCGTGGTCCCGTCGACCTAGCGATCCCGGCCCGCGACCCGGTCCGCGATCGTCCGGGCGCGGTCGACCTCGGCGCGGTCCACGAAGATCTGGACCTCCCCGAACTCCCAGATCCTGCTCAGGAACCCGGGCTGCTTCGTCCACCACACGATCCCGAGCTCGTCCAGCTCGCGAGCGATCGTGGCGGCGTGTTCGGGCGTGAACGCGCCGAGGTGGACGGTCCGAACGTCGGGGGGGATGTCGCCGAGACCGGGCACGTCAGCGTCCCTCCACGTGGAAGCTCCGGAGCCGCTCGGCCTCGTCGTCCAGTGCCCGCCGTGGTGCCTTCGGCAGCTTCTCGAACGGCTCGATCGCGATCCGGTCGTTCGCGAACCGCCACGTCCCCGCCACCTGTCCGTCGACGAGGAAGGAAGGGACCGAGTGCGGGGTCCTCGTGTTGAATACGAGCGGGCGGAGCCGCTCCGGGAGGATCTGCGTGGCGCGCTCGTTGATCAGCAGCGTGGCGTCCCACGTGGGGAGGAACCGGACTGGAGCCGCGACGTCGCCATCGAGGATCGGCTCGCGCGGGACGTCGAGCAGGGTCTGGCCGTCCTCGGCTCGGAAGCGGCGGAGCCGCATCCGACCGAGGACGTCATCAAGGTCCGCGACCGGCACGCCGGACCATCCGGAGATCTCCTTCGCCGACGAGGGTCCGAACCCGCCGAGGTAGCGCCTGACGAGCAGCTCGATCCCGTCGGCTTCGTCGACCTGGGGCATGTCGATCCAGGTGTCCGCCAGGTCGTAGAGGTCGGCGCTCCGGCGTTCCCAGGTGCCCGACGGCGGCACGCGCACCAGGTCGACCCAGAACCCGACCGCGTTCCAGGTCGTCGCGTCGACCCCGAGGCGCTTGGTGAGTTCGCGCCGCGGTCGCGGGCCATCGACGAGGAGCTCTCGGAGCCGTCGCGCCGTCGCGCGCATCCGTTGGTCGTCGGCCACGTCGCGCCGCGTCCGGAGCGACCACGCCCGTCGCGCCCGGCGCACGCCGGCGGCCATCGCCGGGTAGTCCCTCTTCGAAACGACGTGGATCGTCCCGCGCATCAGCGTGCCCTGCACCACCGTCCGGCGATCGAGCTCGGACGTCAGGTCGTCACGAGCGAACCCCTGGAGACGGGTCCACAGGCCGATGTACGTCGAAGGTGCGTACTGGGACTGGACCCCGGCGATCCGCTCGGCCGCCTTCGGGACCGCAAGGTCCGCTCGGTCCAGCAGGAGTTGACGGGCGAGCAGCGTGCGGTTGCGCTGGCGCCAGGAGAGCGTCCGTTCCGTCACCGGCGCAGTCTAGATACGGCTCAAGACCGGCCCGAGCCCACCGATGACAGCAACACGACCCGGCATCGGAGCTCCGGCATGCTTCGACCCCATAGCCTCTTGCAGAAGGTCGGCCTCGTGTCGATCGTGCCCGTGCTCCTTCTCGGCTTCCTCCTCCAGCGAGCGGTCGAGCACCAGGTTCGGGCTCGGGCCCTCGACGAAGCCGCGCGGTCGGCAGGGCTCATCGCGGCGTTGGGCGTCCAACCGCAGCTCGCCTCGTTCGACCTGGAGCAGGACTTGACCTCGGCTGAGATCGCGGAGCTCGATCGGGCACTCTCGACGCCATCGCTCGGAGATCAGCTCGCTCGCATCAAGATCTGGAACCCAGCGGGCCGGATCGTGTACTCGGATGATCATGCGCTGATCGGGACCGTTCCGCCCTCCGGGGTCCTCAACGAGGGTGTGGCAGGCGCGCTCCGAGGCGAGAGCGAGCCCGAGCTTCTGCGTTCGGGCGAAGCGCTTGAAGGCGATGAGGAACTCGACGCGGGCACCGCCCAACTGCTCGCGGAGCGAGGCGACCTTCTCGAGGTCTACGTCCCGATCACCTTCTCGTCCGAACAGCGTCCGTCGGGTGTCTTCGAGATGTACATCCCATACGGAGAGGTGAACGAGCGTGTGGCCGCGGATGTCCGCCGCATCCAGGTGCTGCTCTTCGGCGGGATCTTAGTGCTGTACGCCGTTCTGCTTCCCATCGTCGCCGGCGCGTCGCGACGGCTGCGGAGGCAGGCCCAGCTCGAGCGCGAGGCGGTCGA
>JBKOZW010000126.1:0-5116 GCA_046726095.1 Actinomycetota bacterium | reverse complement strand
TGCGGGACACGCTCGAGCGGGCGGTCGAGATGATCGGCTACGGCCGCGAGCTGCCCGACGACGAGGCGATCGGTGTTGCGGTCGGCTGGTGGCCGTGCATGCCGGCGTCGTCCGGCGCGTACGTGCAGATGAACGGCGACGGCAGCGCGACGATCGTGACCGGCGCGCAGGAGAACGGCAGCGGGGCCGTGATGGCGATGCCGATGTTCGTCGGTCAGGAGCTCGGCATCGATCCGAACGACGTCTCGATCCTGTACCAGGACACCGACGTCGCACCGTGGGACATGGGGTCGTGTGGGTCGCAGACGACCTTCAACAGCGGGCGGGCGATCCTCGCGGCCGCGAAGGAGGTTCAGGAGCAGCTGCTCGACGCGGCCGCCGAGCGGCTCGAGGTGGACCGCGACGACCTCGAGCTCGCCGACGGCGTCGCGCGGGTGAAGGGCTCGCCCGACCGGTCCGTCGCGATCGCGGACCTCGTCGGCGAGATCGGCACGGTGCACGGGAAAGGGTCGGGCGAGGTCCTCGACGCGCCGACGGGCGACACGGGCGGATGCGTCGGCCGCCTCGGCAACGAGACGTTCCTCGCGCCCCAGCTGATCACCCAGGCCGCGCACGTGAAGGTCGACAGGGCGACGGGTGTCGTCCGAGTGCTCCGGATCGCGGCGGCGCACGACTCCGGCCGCATCCTGAACCGGGCGGGCGCGGACGGTCAGGTGCTCGGCGGCGTCGTGATGGGCGTGGGCCTCGCGCTGTCCGAGGGCACGATGCTCGATGACCAAGGACGGCAGCGGAACCCGCACCTGCTCGACTACAAGCTGCTCACGTGCTCCGACGCGCCCGAGATCGAGGTGGCATGGGTCGAGTACGACTCCGTCGGGCCTCGCGGGACGAAGGGCGTCGGCGAGCCGCCGCAGGTCCCGACGGCCGGAGCGATCGCGAACGCGATCTCGAAGGTGATCGGTCGGCACGTGCCGCGGCTGCCCATGACGCCGGAGCGTGTTTGGGATGCATCCCGGGGGATCCCCGGATGACCCGATCGTTCGTCTCCGCCGCGACGGCCGACGACGCCCTGTCGGCGCTTGCTGCTGGGGCGCGACCGGTCGCGGGAGGGACGGACCTGGTCGTGGGTGCACGACAGGGGAAGGCCCCGTTGCCCGACGCGATCGTTGCGATCGATCGGATCCCCGGGTTCCGCGCGATCGACGTATCCGACACTGGGCTCCGGCTCGGCACACTCGTGACCCACGCCGACATCGTGGCGAGCGAGGAGATCTGCACGCGGTACACGGCCCTCGCCGACGCCTCGGCGATCGTCGGGTCGCACGCGACGCGGGCGCAGGGCACGATCGGCGGCAACGTGATGAACGCGTCGCCGGCGATGGACACCGGTGGCCCGCTCTTGTGCTTCGGCGCGACCGCAACACTTCGGTCCGCTTCGGGGGAGCGGTCGGTCGGGCTCGACGACCTGTGGACCGGCCCGGGCTCGACATCGTCGGGAGCCGACGAGCTGCTCGTCGCGCTCGACGTGCCAGCGCCGTCCGCCGGGACCGGCTCCTGCTACGTGCGTCTCGAGTACCGCCGACAGATGGAGATCGCCGTCGTCGGCGCGACCGCCGTCGTCACCTTCGACGGCGACCGGGTGGTCGACGCCCGAGTGGCGATCACGGCGCTGACGCCGACGATCCGGCGGGTCCCGGAGGCGGAGTCGGCGCTCGCCGACTCCGACGGCGGGGAGGGTGCGGTCGAGGCGGCCGCGGCCGCGGCCGCGGCGGCCTCGATCCCGATCAGCGACGTGCGCGGTTCGGCCGAGTACCGCCGGGCGATGGGGGCGGTTATCGCGAACCGCGCGATCACCGCCGCCCTCACCCGGGCGCGGGGCGGCAGCGTCCCGATCCCTGCGAGTCCCGCTCTGCACGGAGCGAGCTGAGGAGCCGACATGAAGGTCGCTGCGACCCTGCGCGTGAACGGCACCGACTACCCGGTCGAGCTGGATCCGCACGTCAGCCTCCTGAAGGCGGTACGCGAGGAACTCGGCCTCACCGGGTCGAAGGAAGGCTGCGACGACTCCGAGTGTGGCGCCTGCATGATGCTCCTGGACGGCGAGCCGGTGAACGCGTGCTCGTACCTCGCCCTGCAGGCGGAGGGCCGTCACGTCACGACCGTCGAAGGGCTCGCGGGGGACGAGGAGGTCGGACCGCTCCAGCGGGCGTTCCTGCAGCAGGCGGGCGTGCAGTGCGGATTCTGCACCCCCGGGATGCTCGTGTCCGCGACCGTGCTGTTGCGTCACAACCCGGATCCCACCGAGGAGGAGATCCGGATCGGTCTGTCCGGGAACCTCTGCCGGTGCACGGGCTACCGGGGGATCGTCCGGGCCGTTCGGCAGGTCGCTTCGGGGGACGTGCCGCCGCTCGGGACCGCTCCCGTCCATCCGGACGCGACGCCCCCGCATCACGCCGGCTGACGCTTCCCGAGGAGGTTCCGATGATCGAGCCGCTCCCCGGCTTTCCCGTCGGCGTCCTGGGCTTCCGCTTCTCCGGTCACGTGAGCCGGGACGAGTACAGCCAAGTGCTGGCGCGCGCGCTCAGGAGCGGATCGAGGGCGGGGACGGTGCTTGACACAGGATCTCGGAGATCCTGACGGTAAGCGGGGGTGAGCGTTCCGCAACCCGCTGAGCGACCGACACACGCCCTCAAGCGTGTCAAGCTCCGATCGGGTCGCTTGACAGCCAGGAGAGCGTGTGTCGCCTACTTCGGCCTTCCTCCCCCCGGAACGTGACCTCAAAGCCGTGATCGCTGGTAGTTGGTCCGAACTTCCCGCTCGTCTCCGACGCCACCCGGGCGAGGTCATCAAATGGATCGGCGACGGCGTGATGTTCCGGTTCCGGGACCCTGCGGGTCCGGTCGCGTCGGTGTCGGAGATCGCGCACGTGTGCCGGCGGCCGGCCTGCCGCCCATGCACATCGGGGTGGCGGCCGGGCCCGCGATCCAGCAGAGGCGGTGACTATCACGGACGAACCGTGAATCTCGCTTCGCGGCTCTCCGATCGGGCGGCGGCGGTCAGATCCTCGTCAGCGCGTTGGTCGTCGAGACGACCTCGATCCCAGACGTTCTCTTCGACTCGATCGGAACGGCCGAGCTGGACGGGATGCCGCGGCCGATCGAGCTCTTCGAAGCCCGGCAGCGATGACCGAACGCCGGATCATCGTCGCTCCTTGCTACTCCCGCTAGCTTCGACGACGCGATACGGGAGCCATCCCGAGACTGGGCACTGAGACCTCGCAGGATCGGAGCGGCGCCGAGCTCAGGCCATCCTCCGCGCCCTGTGAAGACGGAGGGCGTCAGACACGCCCTTCAACTCGACG
The DNA here is from genome assembly GCA_046726095.1 of Actinomycetota bacterium. Lineage (GTDB taxonomy): Bacteria > Actinomycetota > UBA4738 > UBA4738 > HRBIN12 > AC-51. The sequence goes on along the minus strand of JBKOZW010000126.1, from coordinate 1,755 downwards.
GCCCCGATCTCCGTGAACCGAACCGGCATCCCGTCGGCCGCATCGACCACTTCCTGGGTCACGAGCACCTCACCCGCTCTCGCGTAGTCGGCGATCCTCGCCGCGAGGTTCACCGCCCGGCCGAAGTAGTCCCCCTCCTGGAAGACCACCGGCCCGGCGTGGATCCCGACATGTGCGGGCGGAAGGGCGCGGGTAGGGACGGCCTCCACCATCTCGAGCGCGGCAATCACGCCTTGGCCCGGGTCCGGGAAGTAGAACATCACGCCGTCTCCGAGCCACTTCACCGGCTGCCCTCCGTGTTCCTGAGCGGAGCGCCGGACAAGGCTGGCGAGCCTCGCCGCCAGGTCCGCCGCCTCCTGGTCTCCGCGCTCCTCGGTCAGCCTCGTGTACCCGGTGAGGTCGAGGAACACCATGGCCGGCGGATGGTGCAACCGCGTGAGCTGGCCGGCCTTGTCCAGCGCCCCTTCCACGTATTCAACCAACGCCGCGCTCCATGCGTGTTCCTGCTGCCCGTGGTAGATCCCCAGGGTCGCCTGCTCGGTGACAGGCGCGATGCGCGAGCCCAGATCCCCCTGTGCCTCCAGCATCTCGGCTTCGGTCATGCCCGATTCGAGGAGGGGCTGGACGACCTCGGTTCGGTACCAATCCGTTTCCGTCTCGGTGATCCGGCGCAGGCTGTCCTCACAGACCCGGAGCCACCTCTCGATGACGACGGGCCGGAACCCCTCCGAGAGCTGGACTTCGATCGCCTTCACCACGGACAGCTCGTCCTCCCGGAGGCGGTCCTCTGGCCGGGGCTCCGCGAAACCGATGGCCTCTCGGACCACGTTGAGGACCTCCAGGGGAACACCCGTCCGTTCGCTTACCTCGCGGAACGTCGTGTCGCTGAGTGGGGCGAACCGATCGAACACGGCCAGATCGAGGAACGAAAGCGACAGCATCCCTTGCCGGACGGCGGCGGCGATCCCGTCGAGCGACACGCCGGCCAGCTGCAAACTTCGAACCCACCGCGCCCTGCGCACATCGCCCGGCGAGAACACATCACCCGGGCCCGGTTCGATGATCCCGAGCTCGACCAATCGGCCGATGTAGTCGGGGTCGACGCCGGCCCTCCGGGCCACCTCATGGCGCGAGCGCTCCTCCAAGATGCGTCGATCGTATCCAGAGGCAGGTCGTGCTCGTCAGGGGCGAGCAAGAGGCGTTCATGGCGAAGGCCCGAGCGGCGAGCTGATCCGCCACGGCAGGAGGAGGAGTACCTGACGCTTGTGGAGAAGGATCCGGAGCTCGTCGAGCACGTCGATGGGACTGGCGACCTAATGTGCCCGTGAGCGGACGGGTGGGCGACCATGGTCGCCCGGCCCGACTCTTGAAGTCGCAACACCGACCCTTCGGGAGGGAGACCATGGAGGAGCGCTTCGACCTCGTCGTGATCGGTGCTGGCCCGGCCGGCGAGAAGGGCGCCGCGCAAGCAGCCTATTTCGGCAAGCACGTTGCCGTGGTCGAGCGGTCGCAGGTCGCCGGAGGAACGCCAGCGACGTCCGGCGGCATCCCGACCAAGACGATCCGGGAGGCGGCCCTGTATCTGACGGGGTTCCGGCGGCGTGAGGTCTATGGCGTCGGGCTGGATCTGCCGGCCGAGATCTCGTTACGGCGGATCCGCGCCCGCGCTCAGGAGCTCGTCCAGCTCAGCACCGACACGGTCAGGGAGAACCTCGATCGGCACGGGATCGAGGTCGTGCGGGGGGACGCGCGTCT
>JBKOZW010000125.1:0-4491 GCA_046726095.1 Actinomycetota bacterium | reverse complement strand
TCCGAGGGATCGAGCGGCCGGCGGGCCGGTCGCTCGAGGGTCCTACGCGGCGTCGACCGCGCTGCCCACCGTGCTGAACTTGTTGCTCGCAGCCTTCCCGAGGAAAGCCACCGCCGCGATGATCACGACCGCGATCAGCGCCACCATCAGGGCGTACTCAACTGCCGTCGCGCCCTTTTCCTCCTCGGCACGCACCTTGAGGTCGTTCCACCAGGTGGTCACACCCGTGTAGAGACGAAGGAACATCTGTCACCCCCTTCCTCCGAAGCCCGTCTTTCCGGACCCGTACACCCGTACACCCAGGATCCGGGGAGCGGATGCTACTCCGCCTGGGGGAAGGGTAGAGGGAAGCTGCAGCCGCGGGTATTCCGTATTTCCCGGAGGTTGTCTACGTAGTCCTACGTAGACGGCTTGGTTACTCAGACGCTCCGACCGTGACGAGGCCCGATCGAGCGGCCATCCGGACCGCGGCCAACCGGTTCCCGACACCCAGCTTCCCGTAGATACGAGCCAGGTGCGTGGTCACCGTCCTCTCCCGGACCCCGAGGCGGGTCGCGATCTGCCGAGCGGTCAGGCCCTCCGCGGCGATCGCGAGCACCTCGCGCTCCCGGCCGGTCAGACGCAGGTCCATGTCCCGACGAAGCTCGATGCTTTCGGCGATCTCCCCGACGGAGGATGCAGCCGGTCCCTGCAGCACCATCTCGCGATCTGCCACCTTCCGGATCGCGAGCAAGAACTCCGGTGGATCGCAGTTCTTGTCCACGTATCCGTCGGCGCCGACGAAGAGCGCGCGACTCACCGTGGTGGGATCCGCGTTCGCCCCCATCGCGAGCAGTGCGTGCGACGGGAACCGCTCTCGGCACGTTCGGATCAGCCACGATGCATCATGGTCGCCCTCCAACCCGAGGCCGACGAGGACGACCACGCGGGAGCGCCGAACCCGGGAGAGCAGATCGAGGCCCTCGAGGCCCTGGCCGGCCTCCGCGAGCACCTCCATGTCGGGCCGCTCGTCGATCAACAGCGCGACGCCGGCGCGGACCACCGGGAGCGGGTCTACGAGGACGACGCCCAGCTTCCGGCGGGGGGCCGGAGAGGCTGCCTCGGGGGATGGTCGCCTGCTCATCTGGTGGGTTCCGGTCGCACGAGGGTACCCCCAACGATCCGTTGCGGCATAGGGCCCGGATGACCCCTCTTGGGCATATCGGCAGGTGACGGCGGGGCCTGAGGCTAGCGGAGCTCGATGAGACCCAGGGAAGCCGCCCGGGCGATCGCCCGGACCCGCGTCCGTACGCCCAGCTTCCGATAGAGCTTGGCGACGTGGGTCTCGACCGTCCGTGGCGAGATCGACAGGCGCCGCCCGATCTGCCGCATCGTGAGGCCCTCCGCGAGGAGCTCCAGGATCTCGCGTTCCCTGGAGGTCAGCGAGCCGACCACCTCCGAGCTCTCCCTCGCTTGTCGGGCGAAGCGCCCGAGCTCGAGGACGGCGGCCTGCTCCAGCGAGGGGTCGATCACCCGCTCACCGTCGCGGACGCGGCGGATCGCGTCCCCGATGCGGCGCAGGCCGTCTGGTTTGACGAGGTATGCATCGACGCCCTGGCGCATCGCGTCCAGGACCGTGGATCCGTCCGACCGCTCGGACAGCGCCACGACGCGTCCCGCGAACCCCCCGGCTCGGAGGGAACGGAGCAGCTCGGGGCCGTCCACGTCGGGCAGGTCGAGGTCCATCACGGCCAGGTCCGGGGCGAGGGCCGACGCGGCCGCGACGGCGTCGGTCGAGTTGTCCACCTCCCCGATGACCCGGACGTCCGGCAGCGCATCGCAGGCGAGCCGGACCACTCCGAGGATCACGGGGTGCCCCCCGACGACCAGGACGCGGGTCTGGGTGGTCGCCATCTGTTGCGGAGGCTAGCGGGCGATCGCGATGCCCGCGACGCCTCAGGCGGTCGCCGGTATCGCGATCGCCCCGCTGCGCCAGGCGAACCGGACCGCCTCGACCTGGGAGTGCACGCGGAGCTTGGTGAGCACGCTCTTCACGTGGCTCTGCACCGTCATCGCGGTGATCCCGAGCGCTGCCGCGATCTCCGCGGTCGTCTGGCCGTGCGACAGGGAGCGGAGCACCTGGAGCTCCCGCGGCGTGAGCGATCGGATCGACGCGGCGTCGAGACGCTCCGCTCGACCCATGCGGAGGCGTTCGACCAGCGAGGGCAGGTGTTCGTCGGGCAGCACCAGCTCCCCGGCAGCGGCGCGCCGGAGTCCGTCCTCGATGTCGGCGAGGTCTCCGCCGGAGAGGAACAGGCCGTTGGCTCCGGCGGTGATGACCGCCGATCCGAGCTCCGGATCGCGCTCCGTCGTCGCGGCGATGATCCTGCCGGCGTGTCCGTCTTCGCACACCCGAAGCAGGGTCGCGAGGCCGTGTCCGTCGTCCCGGTCCAGATCGACCACCACGACGTCGGCGCCACCGCGCAGGACGTGATCGTGGGCCGCGAACGGCCCGACGACCCGGAATCGGGAGCTACCGGTCGCCGACCGGAGCGTTCCGACCAGGCGCTCGTGGTCATCGACCACGGCGACGCAGAGGTATTCGTCCATCCGACCAGAGCATCGGCTCGGGGACGGCCCTTCCTGAACGCGGTGTGACAGCCTGGAGGAGTGACTTCTCCTACGACCAACCGACTCGCCCGCGAGTCCAGCCCGTACCTCCTCCAGCACGCCCACAACCCCGTCGACTGGTATCCGTGGGGCGACGAAGCCTTCGAGAAGGCGAGGGTCGACGATCGCCCCGTCTTCCTGTCGGTGGGCTACGCGGCCTGTCACTGGTGCCACGTCATGGAGCGGGAATCGTTCGAGAACGAGGACACGGCCCGGCTCCTGAACGAGCGGTTCGTTTCGATCAAGGTCGACCGGGAGGAACGGCCGGACGTCGACGGCATCTACATGGACGCCGTCCAGGCGATGACCGGGAGCGGCGGATGGCCGATGTCGGTCTTCCTGACGCCGGAAGGGAAGCCGTTCTACGCAGGGACGTACTTCCCCGACGAGCCTCGCCATGGGCTGCCGTCGTTCCGCCAGGTGCTCGAGGGGATCTCCGACGCGTGGGTATCCCGACGCGACGAGGTCGAGGTGCAGAGCGGCCGGGTCACGGAGGCGATCCGCCGGGCCGGCTCCCCGGCCGGGTCCTCGGAACCGCTGACCGACGAGATCCCCAGGATCGCGTTCGCGCGGTTGCAACAGGCGTTCGACCGACGGTGGGGCGGGTTCGGAGGCGCGCCGAAGTTCCCCCAGCCGATGACGCTCGAGTTCGTCTTGCGACAGGCGATCCGCGGGGTCCCGGACGCGCTCGAGATGGTCGTCCTGACGTTGGATCGGATGGCCGGCGGGGGGATGCATGACCAGGTCGGCGGGGGCTTCGCTCGTTACTCGACGGACGGCGCCTGGCTCGTGCCGCACTTCGAGAAGATGCTGTACGACAACGCACAGCTCGCGCTCCTCTATGCACGGGCCTGGCTCGTGACGCGGAACGACCGGTTCCGGGAGATCGCCACCCGAACGCTCGATCACCTCGTGCGAGAGATGCGTCATCCCGGTGGCGCCTTCTTCTCGTCGCAGGACGCCGACAGCGAGGGGGTGGAGGGCAAGTTCTTCACATGGACATGGGATGACCTCGTCGAGCTGATCGGCGCGGACGCCGCCGAAGCGTTCGGCGCGACCCCGCAAGGGAACTGGGAGGGCACGAACGTGCTTCGTGCCCCGAGTGGTGCCGAGGCCTGGGATGAAGCACGCGCGGGGCTCTTCGAGGAGCGGGAGCGGCGGGTACGGCCGGCCCTGGACGACAAGATCCTGACCGGATGGAACGCGCTCGCGATCCGCGCGTTCGCCGAGGCCGGCCGGATCTTCGGGGAGCCGAGATACGTGGAGACCGCGTCGGACGCTGCAGCGTTCGTGTGGGATCACCTCCGGGATGCGGACGGTCGACTCCTCCGGTCGTGGCGCGCCGGGGCCGGCCGCGTGCCGGCGTTCGCCGACGACCATGCGCTCCTCGCGGGCGCGCTGATGACGCTCTACGAGACGACGTCGGAGATCCGATGGTTCGTGGCCGCACGTGAGCTGTGCGATCGCTTGATCGAGCTCTTCCACGACCCTGGGGGCGGCGGGTTCTTCCAGACGGGCTCGGACGCCGAAGGGCTCGTCGTGAGACCGAAAGACCTCTACGACAACGCGGTCCCCAGCGGGAACTCGGCCGCGGCGGAATCGCTGCTGCGGATGGGTCTGTTCACCGGCGATGCGTCGTACGAGCGCGCCGGCGCTTCCGCGCTCCGGCTGATCCTCGACGTGATGACCTCGGCGCCGAGCGGATCCGGGCAGGCGCTCTCGGCGCTCGATCTGTACCTCGGCCCCTCCTACGAGGTCGCGATCACCGGCGAGCCGGACGCGGCCGACACGCGCGCGCTCGTCGACGAGGTCGTCCGTACGACCTGGAGACCGAACATCGTG
>JBKOZW010000124.1:0-6687 GCA_046726095.1 Actinomycetota bacterium | reverse complement strand
AGACCTCCTCCCCGCTGCAACCCGGCACCCGGGCGCTCGACTTCGCGCTCCCGTCGACATCGAACGGGCGGGTCGGCCCCGCGGACTTCCGCGGGAAGCCGCTGATCCTGGTGTTCTACCCCGCCGACTGGAGTCCCGTGTGCACGGACCAGCTCGCCCTGTACCAGGAGCTCATGCCGGAGTTCGACAGGCTCGGAGCGAACCTGGTCGGCATCTCGGTCGACGGTCAGTGGTCCCACCTGGCGTTCGCCAAGGATCGGCACCTGCGGTTCCCCTTGTTGGCTGACTTCGAGCCAAAGGGCGAAGTGTCGCGGACCTACGGCGTCTACCGGGCGCAGGATGGAACGAGCGAGCGGGCGCTCTTCGTCGTGGACCCCGAGGGGGTCGTGAGCTGGAGCTACGTCTCTCCGAGGGATGTGAACCCGGGCGCTGATGGGATCCTCCGGGCGCTCGAGGGCCTCGCGGTGAAGGGATCGACCTCATGAGAGCCACGCAGTGGGAGGCCAAGCTGACCGTGCCCGTGTCAGCGGATCGGGATCACATCCAGGGTTCATCCGACGCCCCGGTGACGCTCGTGGAGTACGGGGACTACGAGTGTCCGTACTGCGGGGAGGCGTACCCGATCGTCAAAGAGATCCAGGATCGGTTGGGAGACGGGCTGATGTTCGTCTTCCGGAACTTCCCCATCAGCACGTCGCATCCGCATGCGGAGCAGGCGGCGGAAGCCGCCGAGGCGGCCGCGACCCAGGGCAGGTTCTGGGAGATGCACGACCATCTGTACGAGCACCAACGGCAGCTGCAGGACGATCACCTCCGGTCCTACGCGCAGGAGCTTGACCTCGACATGGACCTGTTCGACAAGGAGCTCACCGAGCACGTCCACGCGGACCGTGTCCACGAGGACTTCATGAGCGGCGTTCGGAGCGGCGTGAACGGAACGCCGACGTTCTTCATCAACGGGCTGCGCCACGACGACTCGTACGAGCTCGAGACCCTGCTCCGGGCCCTCGAGCGCGCGTCCGAGCCGAGCGGAGGTGACTGAGGATGGAAGACGAGGAACCTCGGGACGCGGACGAGACCGACGAGCTCGAGGCGTCCATCATGCGGGCCGACCACGCCTTCGGCTCGGAATCCTTCGGAACGACCGCCGAGGAGGAGCTGGAGGGCGAGTCGCTCGATCAACGCCTGGTCGAGGAGCGGCCGGAGAGGTCACCCACCGAGGAGGTCGTGTCGGTCCTCGCCGAGGACCTGTCCGACGACGAGAAGGACCTGGTCGGGGATGCGGTCCTCGAGGAGGACGAGTTCGCGTCCCCGGAGGAAGCGGCGGTATCCGTGCGCGACGATGTGCCGGGCGCCACGGACCACGACGACCCACATCCCGAAGACACGGCCTGAGCGAGCTGCGGGAGGAGGGGGGCGCGGCGTCGGCCCTGCCGCCCGCTGCGGTGAAACGATCCCGGGCCCCGAGGCGATCTTCAGAAGGTGTCCCGTCGCGCGCCATCGCTGGGGACGCCGGAGGTGGGCCGGTCGCCCGGGCCCTCGGAGAGGGAGGGACAGCTACTCCCTGGTCCCGGACGCCGGCCCATCCAAGTGTGTAGCGCGGACACGGCCGAACGCCTATCGGTGAGGGGCGCTACGCCGTTCGGGCGTCGACCCGTCGCGCATCCGCAGTTCCCCGCAGCGGGGTCGGGCCCGGCCCCAGGCGTCACGTCGCGGCTCAGGGGCACCAAGAACCCCGCCGATGACATCTCGGGAGTGCCGGAAGCGGCGTGCGTCCGCCCGGCGTCGATCGCGATGGGCACCACCGACGATCCCAAGGTCACCCTGGAGGGGGCCGCCGGCGCGCAGCCAGTGCGAGCGCGCGAGGAACAGTTCCGAACCCTCACCGAGAACATCCCCGGCGTCGCGACGTACCTCGACCGGGTGATCGTCGACGACCCGGGCCATTCGATCCCGGTCTACATCAGCCCCCAGGTCGAGCAGATGTTCGGCTATCCGCTCAGCGAGTGGCTCGACGAGACCGAGCTCTGGCTGCGGATCCTCCATCCGGACGACCGCGACCGGCTCATCGCCGCCGACGAGCGTGCCCGCCGGGAGATGCAGGCGATGAGTGAGGAGTACCGGCTCCTGCACCGCGACGGTCATGTCGTGTGGGTCAGCGAACGATCGGCCGTGGTCCGCGACGTGGCGACGGGGACGCTTTACTGGCAGGGCGTCATGGTGGACATCTCCAAGCGGAAGCGCGCCGAGGAAGCCATGGCCGCGAGCGAGCTCAAGTTCCGGACGCTCTTCGACGCCGCGGCGATCGGCGTGTTCACGCTGGCACTCGACGGTCGGATCAGCGAAGCGAACACCACGATCGAATGGCTGGGTCGGTACCAGGCGGGTGAGCTCGCGGGGGTCGCGCTCGCCGACCTGGTAGATCCGGACGAGGAGGAGATCCTCGATGAGCTCGCCGAGCTCCGAGCCGGGCATCGGGACCGCTTCCGCGCAGAGCACCGCTTCCGTCGGAAGGATGGCTCGTTCATGTGGTGCCGGACCGTGGTCACTCCCGTCCGTGGATCCGATCTGCGGCCCGTGTACGCGATGGGCATGATCGAGGACATCAGCGATCGCAAGCTCGTCGAAGACGAATTGCTGCATCGAGCCGTGCACGACGTGCTGACGGGTCTCCCGAACCGGCAGCTCTTGCTCGACCGGCTCGGCATCGCGCTCGCTCGGACCGAGCGCGAGCCCGGCATCGGCGTGACGCTCGTGTTCCTCGACCTGGACGACTTCAAGGACGTGAACGATTCGTTCGGGCACGATGCGGGGGACGACCTCCTGATCCAGGTCGCCCAGCGCTTGTCGGCCGCGGTGCGGCCAACCGACACGGTCGCCCGCTACGGCGGGGACGAGTTCGTCGTGGTCTTCGTGGGCGGGGTGACGAATCCCGACGAAGCGCGCGCCCTCGCCGATCGACTCGCCGGGGAACTGAAGGAACCGTTCACGATCTCGGGTCGTCGCGTCGTCACCACCGCGAGCCTCGGCGTCGCGCTCTGCACGGACCCGGAGACGCGTCCCGAAGACGTGATCCGCGAAGCCGACGCGGCGATGTACCGAGCCAAGCTGGCCGGACGCGATCGGATCGAGCTCTCGGGCCTCCTCGGCTCGAGCACCGCGAACGTCGCAGGGTGAACCCCGCCGGTACACTCACCGGCCGTGACCGCACCTCCGATCGGCGTCCTCGTGATGGCGTACGGGACCGCCGACGGTCCCGACGACATCGAGCGTTACTACACCGACATCCGCGGCGGGCGTGCGCCGTCCCCGGAGCACCTCGAGGAGCTCCGCGGTCGCTACGCCGCGATCGGGAACCGGTTCCCCCTGCTCTCGATCACGCAGGAGCAGGCGAGCGGGGTCGAGGCGGCGCTGAACGCTGGGTCCGCCGGCCGGTTCCGCTGCTACCTGGGCATGAAGCACTCGCCCCCCTGGATCTCTGAGGGCGTGGCGCAGATGCGCGCGGACGGTGTGGAGCGGGCCGTCGGCATCGTGATGGCGCCGCACTGGTCGGGGATGTCGATCCCGACGTACGAGGAACGCGTCCGCGACGCGGTCGCGGACGGTGGGTCCGCATTCTCCATCGTCCAGAGCTTCGACGAGCATCCGGCGTTCATCTCGCTGCTGGCGGGGAGGGTCCGCGATGCGATCGGGAAGCTCCCGGACGCGTCGCGGGATGGCGCCGAGGTCGTGTTCTCCGCCCACAGCCTCCCCGTGAGGAGGCTCGAGGACGGATCGCAGCGATGCCTCCGTTGCGCGGACCCCACATGCGCGGCGGCGTGTCGGTACGAGGCCGGCCTCCGGCGTACGGCGGAGCTAGTGGCGGGGGAGGCCGGCCTCGACCGCGTCTCCACCGCGTGGCAGAGCGCCGGCCGGACGGCGGATCCCTGGTGGGGACCGCCGATCGAGGACGTCGTCGCTCGGATGGGCGATGCGGGGGTTCCGGCCGCGGTGGTGTGCTCGGCGGGGTTCGTCGCCGACCATCTGGAGATCCTCTACGACCTGGACATCGAGGTCCGCGAGATCGCCGAGGCCGCAGGCATGGCGTTCTCGCGGACCGAGATGCCCAACGCCGACCCCGCGTTCACGTCGATGCTCGCGGACGTCGTGCGGTCACACCTGGCCGGGACCGACGCACCCAGGCCGTGACCCTGCGGGTCGTCGTCGTCGGCGCCGGGATCACCGGGCTGACGGTCGCGTACCGGCTGGCGACGCGCCCCGATCCGCCCGACGTGACGGTGCTCGAGGCGAGCGCGTCGCCAGGTGGCGTGATCCGGTCGGTGCGCGTCGCGGATCTGGAGCTCGAAGCGGGACCCGACTCCTTCCTCGTCCGCAAGCCGTGGGCGGTGGAGCTGTGCCATGACCTCGGGCTGAGGGACGACCTCGTCGAACAGGGCGCGACGGCGGCGCAGATCCTGACGCCCCGAGGTCTGCTGCCGGTGCCGGCCGGCCGGCTCGGCATCGCCGGGTCGGCCGGCGAGCTCTGGCGGTGGAAGGGGATGTCGGTGGGTGATCGGTTCCGCGCGATCGCGGAGCCGATCGTCCCGCGCCGACGCGACGACCGGGATGAGTCGATCGGGTCGCTGGCGCGCCGTCGCCTCGGTCGCGGCGCGACCGAGGCGATCGTCGCGCCGCTCCTCGGCGGCCTCTACGCCGGCGACATCGACCGGCTGAGCGTGCAGGCGACCTACCCGGAGCTCGCGCGCTGGGAGCGGGAGGACGGGAGCCTTCGCGCGGGGGTCCGCCGCTCCGTCGCAGCACCCGCCCCACCGAGCCGGGGCGGTCCGGGGACGCCGTTCGCGACCGTTCGCGGCGGCCTCCATCGCATCGTCGACGCGCTCGTCGCGGCGATCGGTCCTCATCGGGTGCGGACCGCCTCGTCTGTGCGCAGCGTCCGTCGAGACGGCGATCGGATCGCCGTCGCGACGGACGCCGCCCCACTGACGGCGGACGTCGTGATCCTCACGACGCCCGCCTCCGTGACGGCGGCGCTGCTCGCGGAGCTCGCACCCGCCGCCGCCCCCCACCTCCGAAGGATCCCTGCGGCCTCGACCGCCGTGGCGCTCTTCGTCTACCCGGAGGGAACGGACCGGTTCCTTCCGGACGCGTCCGGGTTCGTGGCCAGACGAGGCGCACTCCCGATCACCGCGGCGACGGCCATCTCCAAGAAATGGCCCAGCCCTACGTTCGGTTCCCGCGCCGTCGTCCGGGCGTTCGTGGGCGGCGCGGGGGTGGAGGCGCAGCTCGACCGGCCCGACGACGAGATCCTGAGGAGCACGAGCGCAGCCGTCGGCGACGTCTACGGACTCCCCGAGCCGGATGACCAAGCGCTCGTGCGGTGGCCCGGCGCGATGCCGCAGTACCTGGTCGGCCATCTGGATCGCGTGGCATCGATCCGGGCGTCGCTCCTCGCGGGCGTCCACGTCGCGGGCGCCGCGTACGGCGGCGTCGGCATCCCCGACCGCGTCCGCGAAGCGAACGAGCTCGCGGAGCGCGTGACCAGCGCGGACTATCCTGACGGCTCGTGAGGCTCGTCACCTGGAACGTGAACTCGATCAAGCAGCGACTGCCTCGGCTGCTCGCGATGATCGACCGGCATCAGCCGGACGTCGTCCTGCTGGAGGAGACTAAGGTCGAGGATGTGCACTTCCCGACGATGGAGCTGGTCGCAGCCGGCTACGAGTGCGCGACGTTCGGGCAGCGCGCGTACAACGGCGTCGCGATCCTCTCGCGCGTCGGGCTGAAGGATGTCCGCTACGGCTTCGACGGGGATCCCGCGCCCGGGCAGTCGCGCGTGATCTCCGCGATCGCCGGCGACCTCCGCGTGATCGGCGTCTATATCATCAACGGCAAGGCCGTCGGCGATCCCGCCTACGAGCTGAAGCTCGCCTGGCTCGAAGCCTTGCGGGTGTGGCTCGGATCCACATTCGATCCCGACGATCCGCTCGTGATCGCCGGGGACTTCAACATCGCGCCGGACGACCGCGACGTATGGGATCCCGACCTGTGGCGGGGGAGCAACCTGGCGAGCGAACCCGAGCGCGCGGCTCTGGCGGCGCTCCGAGCCTGGGGTCTGACCGATCTCGGCCGCCAGGCGGCCGGCGATCTCCCCGGGCCGTTCACGTACTGGGACTACACGGCGGGCGCGTTCCACAAGGGATGGGGTCTGCGGATCGACCTGGCGCTCGGCACGACTCCCGTCGCCGAACGGCTCGAGTCGGTCGCCGTCGATCGCGACGAGCGCAAGCCGACGTACGGCGAAGGCAAGCCGTCGGATCACGCGCCGGTGATCGTGACGCTCGCCTGATCCCTCAGACCATCTTCTCCGGCACGACCGCCTCGTCGTACTCCGCCTCGGTCAGGTACCCAAGGGCGAGCGCGGCTTCCTTCAGCGTCGTGCCTTCGTGGTGCGCCTTCTTCGCGATCTCCGCGGACTTGTCGTAGCCGATCTTGGGTGTGAGCGCGGTCACGAGCATCAACGACCGGTGGACCATGTCCTCGATCCGGTCCCGGTCGGCCTCCAGACCCTCGATGCAGAACTCGCGGAACGTGCGGCACGCGTCGGCCAGGAGCACGGTCGAGTGCAGGAGGTTCCGGATCATCACCGGGTTGAACACGTTGAGCTCGAAGTTCCCTTGCGATCCCGCG
>JBKOZW010000123.1:0-4260 GCA_046726095.1 Actinomycetota bacterium | reverse complement strand
TGGCGCGGATCCTCCTCGGACCGCGGTACCGGGTTGGCTACAAGGACCTGGCCCTCGTCGCGCGGCTCGCGACCCGCGAGTCCAAGCAGATGCTCGAGTACATGACCGAGGACGACGCGGAGGCGGAGCCCTTCCTGTTCGCCGAGGCCCTCGAACGGCTCGACGAGGTCGAGGACCTGTCCGACGAAGGGCGAGCGCGGCTCATCGAGTTCCGCGACGAGCTCCGTGTCCTCCGCCAGGAGGCGCGCAAGCCCGTCGGCGAGTTCCTGGGCGAGGTGATCCGGCGGATCGGGATCCTCGACGAGCTCGACGCCGACCTGGACCGGCCGCGCGCCACGAGCGCACGTAGGAACCTGGCGGCGTTCCTCGACGAGGTGCACGGGTTCGAGCCGGTCGAGGGCGAGCTGACGCTGCGTGCGTTCCTGAACTACGTGGACACTGTCGAAGCGCTCGATAAGCCGGACTGGGCGCCGGTGCAGCCTTCGGAGGAGGACTCCGTGAAGGTGATGACGATCCACGTCGCCAAGGGGCTCGAGTTCGACCACGTCTTCGTCCCGGGCGTGGCGCACGGGTACCTGCCCAACCCGATGGTCCCGCAGAACCCCGCCGAGCGCGGCAAGTCGCTCGACTTCGAACTCCGGGGCGACGCCGCGGTCCTGCCCCGGTTCGACGGCAACGTGAGCCGGTTCAAGACCGAGCTCGCGGCGCAGGAGATCGTCGAGGAGCGCCGCACGGCGTACGTGGCGCTCACCCGCGCGCGGAGGAGCCTCCACGTGACGGGGTCGTTCTGGTACGGCGACAACAACATGCCCAAGAAGCCGTCGCGGTTCCTGGACGAGCTGATGGCGTGGGGCGCGTCCACCGGATCCGCGTCAGTCGAGCAGGGCCCCGAGGAGCCCGGCGACGAGAACCCGATGCTGGGCCTGCGCGAGGGCTTCGTCCGGCCGTGGCCCGGTCCGGCGACCCCGACCCAGGCCGACCCGTTGTTCGCCGAAGGCTGGCGCGCCGCGGCGATCGAGGGCGTCCAGCCGTCGCTCACCGAGGCGCTCCCCGCGGCCGATCGCGAGGCGTTCGACGCGCTCTCGGCCGAGCGGCGGGCGCTCGCCGCCCACCTCCGCGAGCGAGCGGCCGTGGACGCGGAGCCGGGCGGCGAGCGCCCGCCGACCACCGTGAGCGTCGGCGGCGTCGTCGACTACACCACCTGCCCCAAACGCTTCTACTGGACGTCCGTGCGGCCGCTGCCGCGCTTCAGCGGTCCGGCCGCGCGGATCGGGACCGAGATCCACCGGTGGATCGAGCGTCGCGCGTCGGGGCAGGGACAGCTGCTCGAGACAGACGATCCGGTCGACCTGACCCACGAGGAGCTCGCCGGCGACCCGGGCCGCGTGGAACGATTGCGGCAGTCGTTCCTCGCGTCCCGGTTCGCCGGCGTCGTCCCACTGTTCGCCGAACGGCCGTTCCTCCTGCGCGTCGGCGCGTTCACGGTCGGCGGCCGCATCGACGCGATCTACGGCGACCCCGACGGCCCCTGGGAGGTCGTCGACTGGAAGACGGGCGCCGGGACCGCCGCGCCGATGCAGCTCGAGCTCTACGGGCTCGCCTGCGTCGAGATCTGGGGCAAGCGGCCGGAGGGCCTGACCCTCAGCTACTGCTATCTGGCGAAGGACGAGGTCGTGTCGCAGCCGATGGGCGACCCGGCGGATGTGCGGGCGCGGGTCGAGGCCGCGCTGACGGCGATCGGCGACGGTGTGTTCGATCCGATCCCCGGCACGTGGTGCACCCACTGCGACTTCCGCGGGTTCTGCGACGCGGGCACGGCGTGGCTCGCGGCGAACGTCTGACGGCCGCCCGTTCAGGTGTCGACCAGCGAGATCCGCGACGGGGCGCGGAGCGACCTGCCCGCAGCGAGCGCTTCGTCGAGGGACAGTGGCTCGAGGTCTCCGATCTCGAGCGCTGGCAACCGCCTCGGATCCGGCGCCGGCGAGCCGGTCAGGGCTTCGAACCATGCACGGTGCTCGGGGCTCGGCATCGCGTCCACGACCTCGCCGACCGCGTCGATCGCGTCGCGGGACCGGGCCTCGTCGGGCAGCACCGCCCATCGCTCGTAGGCGAGCATCGCGCGTTCGGCCGGTGCCGTGTCGGGGCCCTCGAGGGCGGACAGCGCTTCGACGACCTCGGCCGCCGTCAGGTCACCTCGAGCGAGCGCGTGCCGGACGTTGAGCACAGACGCGCGCACAACGATCTCATGAGCATCGATCTCCGAGGCGATCGCGAGCGCTCGGCGATCGAGCTCCTCGGCTTCCGCGGTGCGCTCCATGCGGCTCAGGAGCGCGGCACGATAGTGCGCGTACGCACTCACGAGGTACGGATCGTCGATCGACTCGGCGAGCGCGATCGTTTCGGCGAAGAAGCCGTCGGCCTCGTCGAGGCGTCCCTCGTCTGCCAACGTCAGCGCGATGTTGCCGAGCCGAGTGACGACATCGGCACGATCGCGCATCGGTGCCGTGACCGCGAGGCACGCGAGCGAGCACGCGAGCGACTCCTCGAACTGGCCGTACTGCCGGTACAGCTCCCCCGCGTTGCCGATGAGGACGGCCTCCGCGTTCCGATAGCCGATCGCTCGCGCGGCGTCGATGCCGCGACCGACCTGATCGAACGCGCCGACGAGGTCTCCCTCCTCCGCGAGCAAGCCGGCGAAGTCGTTGGCGATGTGGACCGCACCCTTCATGTCGTTCACCCGGTCTGCCATCTCGAGCGCGTCCCGGAACGAGTGCCGCGCGCGCGCGAACGCACCGGTCCGCCAGTAGGCCAATCCCATCGCGTCGAGCGCCCGGCACTCGGCGCGGGTATCCTCCGCCGCTCGGGCGACCTCGACGAGGCGCCGGGACGCGGCGATCGACGCGTCGTAGTCGCCCTGCTGCCACGCGGCGAACCCGAGATGCTCGAGCGCCGTGACGATCGTTTCCGGGTCGGACAGCCGGACGGCGTCCGCCACGGCCGCATCCAGCAGGTCACGTGCCTCGACCATCTCGCCCGTGTGCGCGAGTACGTATCCGATGGCGGAGCGCGCACGAACACGGCCGCGCTCGTCACCGCAGGCGTCGGCGAGCTCGAGAGCCGACCGGAAGGTTGCTTCCGCATCCACCCATCCGCCTACGAGCTGCCGGACGTCGCCGAGGCGCAGAGCGACATCGACGGCATCCCGCCCCTCGAGGAGCGGAAGCAGTCGCTCGTAGGATGCGATCGCCGTCTCGTTGGCGAAGACATCCGTCGCGGCATCGGCGGCGAGGCGAAGGTACCGTCGCTGCTTCGGGATGTTCCGCGTTGCGCCGTAATGGTGCGCAAGCGTGCCGAGGTGTGGTCCGAGATCATCGCCGAAGGCGTGCTCCACGTACCTCGCGACACCTTCATGGAGCTCCCGCCGAGACGCATCGCTCAACGTCGTGTACGCGGCCTGCCGCACGATCCCGTGGGCGAACACGTGGTCCCGATGCGTCCCGTCGTCGATCGGCCGGATGAACCCCTTCCGACGAAGAGCGCCTAAGCGGCGCCGGACCGTGGCGGGCGCGCCGAGCGCAGGATAGCTCCCCGTGATCCATGATTCCGAGAAGCGTTCCCCGATCACGCTCGCGACCCGGAGCGTCATCTGCTCGGTTTGCGGCAGGGCATCGAGCCGCGCTAGCGCGAGCCGATGTAACCCCTCGGGGAGATCGGCCGAAGCGACCTGGGCCCGATCGGTCGGGTCGATCCCCCGTTCCCTGCAGAGGCTCAACAGCTGCTCGAGGTAGAAGGGGTTCCCTTGCGCTCGGTCGAGCAGGGACGGTGCGATCCGTCCCACCTGGGCGCCCGTGATCCCGAGGAGCCGACCCGCGCGCTCGGCCAGGAGCTCGTGCATCGCCTCCTCGTCGAGCGGATCGAGTTCCATCCGGGCGGCGGGCTCCACCTCGGAGAGCCATCCGAGGCCGTCGTCGGCACCCATCTCCGTCCGGAACGTCCCGAGGAGCAGCACCCGCTCGCTCCCGACGCTCCTCGCCAGCGCGATGAAGAGGTCCCTCGATGCGGCGTCCAGCCACTGAACGTCGTCGAACCAGATCAGGCGCGGCTTCACCCTCGCGCGGGCGGAAACGATGTCGGCCAGGAGCGTCGTGGTGAGCTCCGCGCGCGTCTCGGCGTCGAGGCCGCGCGTCCGGGGTGTATCGGCTTCGGTCTGGCCGACGACCGGTCCGAGCAACGGCGAACGCCACCCGAGCGCCGGGTCGA
>JBKOZW010000122.1:0-5599 GCA_046726095.1 Actinomycetota bacterium | reverse complement strand
TTGTAGTCCCAACGGGATTTGAACCCGTGTCTCCACCTTGAGAGGGTGGTGTCCTAGGCCCCTAGACGATGGGACCGCGCGCCTGGCCAGGCGGCGCTCAGGATACCAGCGGGTCTTGGTCGCCCAGCTCTTTGTGCAGCTGACGGGCGGTCTCGACGTAACCCATCGACTGGTAGAGGCGACGGGCCACGTGGTTGTCCGCGTAGACGTTGAGGCCAGCGCGCGTGTATCCGCGTGCGCGGGCCTCACCCTCGAACGCGCGCAGCGCCGCCCGTCCCCAACCCTGGCCCCGCCTGTCCGGATCGATCGTGACGTCGTTGATCCACGCCATCTTCGGGTCATCCCTCGAGGGACCGAACCAGAGCACGCCCACCCGCGCGCCCTCTTCGGGATCCTCGGCGATCAGGAGCACCTGTCCCGGAGTGTTCACGCCGCCCGGAAGGAGCGAGGCGAACGACGAGCGCGATGCGTCCGTCGCGGCGTCCCCAACCGCCTTGCCGTTCCGCTCGAGCTCGGCCGCGTAGTCGTCGACGACCCAGTCGAGGTAGTCGACGAACTCGTCATCGGTCATGGGCCGCAGTCGAACCTCCCGCGCCGGACCCAGCGAGCCGCCTTCGAGCAAGGCGAGGACCGTGGATCGCACGTCGACCTCGCGCACGCCGGATGAGCGGAGCACTTGAGCTGCGACGCCCTCTCCCTCGCGGACAAGCCCGAGCAAGATGTGCTCGGTCCCGATGTAGTCGTGGCCCAGTCGAAGAGCCTCGCGCAACGACAGTTCGAGGACCTTCTTCGCTCGGGGCGTGAATGGGATGTGTCCCGCGGCCGAGCCGTTCCCTCGGCCGATGATCTGCTCGATCTGGGTCCGCACCTCCGAGAACGAGACGTGCAGGCGCTCGAGCGCGCGTGCGCCGACCCCTTCGCCCTCGGCGATCAATCCCAGGAGCAGGTGTTCGGTGCCGATGTAGTTGTGACCGAGCGACCGGGACTCCTCCTGTGCCAGAACGACGACCCGCCGTGCGCGGTCGGTGAAGCGCTCGAACACTCCGTCCTCAGTTCTCGCCTTGATCCCGCGTGAATCCGAGCTCGCCGTCGAACTCCTGGAGCTTCTCGATGTGCATCCAGCGGTGACGCCGCGAGATCCGCGCCAACAGCTGGTTCACGTCTTCGTCGGGAAGGTCCCCGGGGTTCTCCTTGATGATGAACCGGCACCGGAAGTGGTCGCCGGTCTCGGTGAGCGCGCCCGTGGGCGGGAAGACCTTGGTCCCGCGCGACGAGATCATCTTGAGCGACAGCCGGGTGTCGTGCGTGAGCTCCATCAACGACGCGCCGAGCTCGGACGCTGAGAGCGGCGACTCGACGAAGACATCCAACCCCACGACGGCTCGGGAAATCGGCTTCACGTAATCCGGATCGGTGTCGAGCTTGGGGAGGACCAGCGGCTTGACCTCTCGGACCGTGTAGTTCTCCGTCCGCCTCCCGAGGTTCCCGATGATCGCTTCAGTGTAGTCCGTCGTCGACGTCCCCTGGTCGTACCCGAGGACGTCGCCGGTGAGCGCACCGGACTCCAGCGTCACGAACACCGCGTGCTCGACGGCCGCGGCCTCATCGAACAGCCCCAGGTACCGAAGCATCAGCACCGCCGACAGGATCACGGCCGTGGGGTTGATCACGTTCTTGCCGGCGTACTTGGGTGCGGAGCCGTGCACCGCCTCGAAGATCGCGACCTCGTTGCCGACGTTCGCGCTCGGCGCGAACCCGAGACCGCCGATCAGGGCGCTCGAGAGGTCCGAGAGGATGTCGCCGTTCATGTTGGTCATGACGAGGACCTCGAACTGCTCGGGCCGTTTGACCAGCTGGTGCGCCGCGTTGTCGACGATCACGTGCCACGGCTCGATCTCGGGGTAATCGGGCGCGACCTTCTCGAAGGCCCGCTTCATCTCGCCCTCGGAGAACTTCATGATGTTCGCCTTCGTCGCGCACGCGACCTTGGTCCGGCCCTCGCTTCGGGCGTACTCGAACGCGAACCGCGCGATCCGCTCGGAGCCCTTCGCGCTGATCAGCTTGAGGGCCTGCGCGACGCCGGGGGTCTGCATGTACTCGATGCCGGCGTACAGGTCCTCCACGTTCTCGCGGACGACGACCAGGTCGATGCCTCGACCGGTGTACGGCGTTCGGACGCCCGGCATCTCGCGCACCGGTCGGACGTTCGCGTACGTCTCGAAGAGCTTGCGGAGCGTGACGTTGGCGGACTTCTCGCCGAAGCCGACCGGCGTTTCGAGAGGACCTTTCAGCGCCACGCGGGTGCGACCGATCGAGTCCATCGTCTCCTGGGGAACGCCCGAAGCGATCCCCTTGGTGAACACCGCGGCGCCGGCCTCCGCCGGCTCCCAGTCGATCGGCGCGCCGGTCGCCTCGACGATCCGACGCGCGGAATCGACGCATTCGGGGCCGATGCCGTCGCCGGGGATCAGCGTGACGGGGATGCGCGGTGCGTCATCAGACACGTCGTTCCTCCTCGGTTCCGGCGATCGGATCGAGTCGACGGAGCTGGGGCGCGAGGATTCGAACCTCGACTAACAGGGCCAGAACCTGTCGTGCTGCCGTTACACCACGCCCCACCGCGATCGCCGGGGCACTGTAGCAAGGGCCCCTCTCCGCAACCATGAAGCCGCGACCAGGCAGGTTGACCTTCCTTGCGGCGCAGGACTACGGTGGGAAAGAACCCAACCGGTGCGGGTGGGAGGGCTGATGATGAACAAGGGTGGATTGGTTTCCGAGGTCGCCAAGCGGACGGGTCTTTCCAAGGCCGACGTCGCTCGTGTCATCGACGCGTCGATCGACGCGGTGAGGGACGCCGTCGTGAAGGGTGAGCGGGTCACGCTCGCCGACTTCGGAACCTTCGAGCGGAAGCATCGCAACGAGCGGATCGCCCGGAACCCGCGCAAGCCGGACATCCCCATCGTGGTTCCGGCTCGAGATCTGCCGTCGTTCACCGCGGGCAAGGAGT
This sequence comes from Actinomycetota bacterium, assembly GCA_046726095.1. Classification (GTDB taxonomy): domain Bacteria; phylum Actinomycetota; class UBA4738; order UBA4738; family HRBIN12; genus AC-51. The sequence continues at coordinate 2,592 of JBKOZW010000122.1, read as the reverse complement.
TCCGCGCCCAGGTGCTCCAGAACGGCTAGCGGTCGGCGAACGTCACCAACCGGAGGCCGCGCGCGGCCTGGCGGCCATCCTGCTCGACCACCTCGAACGTCACGCGCTGACCCAGCCGGAGCGTGAGAAGGACGTCGTCGTCGAACGAGCTCTGATCGATCGCGATCTCCGCACGGTCGTCCGTCACGACCCTGCCGGTCCTCGTTCCGTCGTCGAAGTCCTTGATCGTCCCCTGCATCCCGATCCCCTCACCCCTCCTGCGCGGTGGCGTTCAGACGACCCGAGAGGTCGAGCTCGCGAAGGACCTGTCGCGATCGGCCCGCGCGGCGCGCGTTCAGAACCGTGAGGATATCGTCCGGGACGTCCAGGTCGAACGCGAGCTCGTGGTGCTCGACGACGGCGATCGGGACGTCGTTCTCTCCGGCCGCTTCCAGATGCTTCCGGTACGAGTCGCGACCGAAGCTGGACGCGATCGCCGCGGGGGGCCTGCGGAGCAGGAGGTTGGTGCCGGTCCCGTCCCTCGCGGGCCCGACGACCACGGGACCGAGCGTATGCACCGCGCGGGTCAGCGCCGCGACCGTGATGAGCGGTGTGTCCGGCAACAGCACCGCGAGCGTGTCTGCTCCTCGCGCGGACGCCTCGTCTTCTGCTTGATGGATCGCGGCGGTCAGCGGAGGACGCTCCTGGACGATCGGCGTGACGCCTCGGGTGGCCGCGACCTCGAGCACCGTCTCGTCGGGCGACAGCACCCAGGTCTCCCACCCCGGCAGCAGGACGGTCGCGTCGATCACGTCCTCGAGCATCGCGAGCGTCAGTGCGGCTCGCTCGAGCGGCGCGAGCACCGGCGCGAGCCGGGTCTTCGCCTCGTCGAGGGCTTTCACGGGGAGAACGATGGCGCGCACCGTTCGCCAGCCTAGCGGAGGGCATCGGCTAGGCTCACGCCCCGACCGGACCGGGCCGGCGCCTGGCCCGGCCAGGCGGGAGGAAGGACGACGTGGCAGAGCCGTGGTTCCAAGCGGCGAAGGCCGTCGCGGTCCCGCCCGCATGGCTGTGGTTCCGGTGGCGCTTCGAGCATCTCGACCGGATCCCGGCGCACGGTCCGGCGCTGATCGCATGCAACCACGCTTCGTACCTGGATCCGATCGCGAACGCGTACGCCGTGGTCAAGGCGGGCCGGCGGCCCCGGTTCCTGGCCAAGGAAGACCTGTTCCGGATCCCGATCGTGGGTCGCGCCCTCGCGGGCGCCGGCCAGATCCCGGTCAGTCGGGGGAGCGGAGATCGCACGCCGCTTCTACGGGCCGAGCGGGCGCTCGCGGCCGGGGAGGTCGTGCTCGTCTACCCCGAGGGGACCGTGACGAGTCGGAAGGATGGCTTCCCGATGGCCGGCAAGACGGGGACCGTGCGGCTCGCCCTGGCGACCGGCGTCCCGATCACTCCCATGGTCAGCTGGGGGTCCGCCCCCGTGTGGCAGAAGTCCGGCCCGGGGTCGTTGAAGCCGGGTCGTCCGGTGTGGGTCTCCGTCGGCCCGGCGATCGATCTGGGGTCCCGGCGTGTGGAGCTGGACGACTTCGACGCCGTTCGGGCGTTGACGGCCGAGCTGATGGAGGTGCTCACGACGATGACGACGGATCTGCGCGATCGCTATCCGGAGCGGTGGGCGGCGTCCGGCTAGGCTGGGAACGTGACCGAGCGGGAGCGCGGGTTCCAGACGCGGGCGATCCACGGGACGGCGCCCCCGGACGTCGCCCAGCAGACGCCCAGCTTCCCGCTCTATCAGACCTCGACGTTCCGATTCGCCGATGCAGACGCGTACGCGGACACGATCGCCTTCCGGGCACCGGGCTACACGTACACGCGCGGGTACGGGAACCCCACGCTCGACGCGTTCGAGGGCCTCGTGGCATCGCTCGAGGGGACCGAAGCGGCGATGTCGTTCGCGAGCGGGATGGCGGCGATCCACACCGTCTGGACGTCGCACGTTCGCGCCGGCGATCGGATCGTCGCGACGAACGCGCTGTACGGAGGCGCGTTCGCGCTGGCGACCAAGATCATGCCCCGCTTCGGCGTGACCGTGGAGCTCCACGACGGGCGTGATCTGGACGCGATCGACCGGGCCCTCCCGGGCGCCGCGCTGTTCTACACGGAGACGATCGCGAACCCAACGATGGCGGTCGCCGACCTCGAAGCCCTCGGCGCGCTCTGTCGCCGGCACGGCGTTCCGGCGGCTGTCGACAACACGTTCGCGTCGCCGGCGCTGTGCACCCCCGTTAGGGCCGGCTTCGACGTCGTCGTGCACTCGTCGACGAAGTACCTCGGGGGTCACCACGACCACACGGGCGGCGTCGCCGCGTGCTCGCGGGAGGGCCGAGCGATGCTCCGCGACACGGTGATCGACACCGGCGGGACGATGGCGCCCTTCGAGGCGTGGCTCGCGATGCGCGGGATCATGACCCTCGGGCTGCGGATGCGGCAGCACTCACGGAGCGCGATGCGGATCGCCACCGAGCTCGAAGGTCATCCGAAGGTCGAGCGTGTCCACTACCCGGCTCTCGCCTCTCATCCCGACCACGAGGTCGCGAGCCGCCTGCTGCC
>JBKOZW010000121.1:0-9182 GCA_046726095.1 Actinomycetota bacterium | reverse complement strand
CGAGCGAAGGCCGGCGCGCGCTCGTGGCGCCGACTGCTCCAGGCGCACCCCGATCTCCTTCGCCTGTTCGCAGAGACCCATGGCCCGGTGCCGTCGTCACCCGAGTCGATGCGACCGACCGAGTTCGCGCTCACGATGTTCCGCGAGGCCGGTCTTTCCGAGCGCGACACCGTCCAGGCGTTCCACGCGTTCGGCGGGTACATCCAGGGGTTCGTGATGATGGAGGCGGGCTCGATCAAGGACCGGCACGAAGATCACTTCATGGGCGCCGAGATCCCCGCGGACGTTTTCCCGACGCTCGCCGCCGTGAGCCGCCACTGGGCGGAATGCGAGCCGGACGAGCAGTTCGAGTTCGGGCTCGACCTGTTGATCCGCGGGCTCCAGGCGAAGGTCGCCGCGGACCTACCCGCCCAGTAGCGCGAGCTCCTTCCCCACCCGCTCGAACGCGGCCAGCGCCTCGCTCAGATCGTCGGTCGTGTGATCGGCGGTGACGATCGTGCGGACCCGCGCCCTCACCTTCGGGACCGTCGGGTACACGATCGCCGGACAGAAGACGCCCTCATCGAAGAGCCGGCGGGCGAACGTCTGCGTGGCCGTCTCGTCGCCAGTGATCACCGGTGTGATCGGCGTCTCCGAGTCCCCCGTATCGAAGCCCAGGTCCCGCAGGCCCGACTTCAGCGTCGCCGTGTTGTCCCACAACCGGCCCAGGCGGTCGGGCTCGTCGCGGAGGATCGCGAGCGCCTCGATGCACGCGGCGACCACGGAGGGAGGCGCGCTCGTCGAGAAGAGGTAAGGACGCCCGCGGTTCTGGAGCCAGCGGGTCAGGTGCGGTGGGCCGGCGATGAAACCGCCGAGGACGCCGAAGGCCTTCGAGAGCGTCCCCACCTGGACGTCGACGCGACCGTGGACCCCGAAGTGGTCCACGGTCCCGGCGCCTCCGGCGCCGAGGACGCCGGAGGCGTGGGCGTCGTCGACCATCATGATGGCGTCGCGTCGCTCGGCGACCTCCACGAGGTCGCCGAGCGGCGCGATGTCGCCGTCCATCGAGAACACACCGTCGGTGATCAGCAGCTGGCGCCGACCAGGACGTGCGGTCTCCTGCAGCAGCCGCTCCGCATGCGCTGGGTCACGATGCTCGAACACCTTGATCTCCGCCTTCGACAGGCGGGCGCCGTCGATGATCGACGCGTGGTTCAGACGGTCGCTCACGATCACGTCGTCGGGGCGGAGGATCGCGGCGACCGTTCCCGCGTTCGCGGTGAACCCCGACTGGAACATCAGGGCCGACTCGGCGCGCTTGAACTCCGCGAAGCGCTCCTCGAGCTCCAGATGCATCGCCATCTGACCGGCGATCGTCCGCACGGCGCCGCTCCCGGCGCCGAAGCGCTCCGCCGCGTCGGACGCGGCGCGGTTCATCCGCGGGTGGCTCGCGAGCCCGAGATAGTTGTTCGACGCCAGGTTGATCACCGAGCGACCGTCGAAGCTCGCGCGCGCGCCGGTCGGGCCGTCGAGGGTCCGGGGATGCAGCAGCAGCCCGTCGGCCTCGAGCTTCGCGAGCTCCTCGTCCAGGTAGTCGAGCGCGTGCCCCATCGTCGTCCTCTCGCCGTGCGCCGTCCTGACCACCGTACCCCGTACGATGTCGGGCGCGCGCTACCCGTTCCGGAACGCCTCAGGGGGTGAGGGGAAAGCCATGGAGATCGAGGCGTTCCTGGCCGACTCGGTCCAGGCGAGCGGCGGGAAGCTGCACGCGCTCGGGATCGGGTGGCGGGTGATCCAGGCGCAGGCGATCCCGGCGCGCCACGACCGGATCGGGATCGGGCTGATCGTGCGCACGGTCGCCGCCGAAGCCGGGCAGCACACGCTCACGCTGTCCCTGCTCGACCCGGAGGGGGCCGCCCGCGCCTTCGGCGCGGGTGGCCCCCTCCAGGCGATGTTCAGCTCTCCCGCCGGACAGGGGACGGCGACGCTCGCGCTCAACCTGGACGGCATCGTCTTCGAGACCGAGGGCGATCACACCTTCGTCTTGGCGATCGACGGCGCCGAGGCGACGAGGCTCTCGTTCCGGGTCCAGACCACGCCGGAGCCTCCGGTCTCGGAGTTCCGAACCGGCGTCTACCTGTAGGAACGGGATCGGCCCGTCCGTCTCGGAGCGACCGAAGGACCGTATCCGCTGTCGCGCAACGGGATGAACGTTTGTCTCAGACTCAAGCAACCTTCCGGAGCCGCCGATGGTTCGGGTACCCGACCCCCTCGGAGCACCGTGACCTCTTCGGACGACGTACGACCACGCGCGAACGACCCGACCGCCGACCGATCCCTGCCCGCGCATGATCCGGGCCCGCCCGGCTCCGCAGGAGAGGACATCGAGGGTCCTCACCGTGCGGTGGTCGACCAACTCCCCGCCGTCCTGTACATCGACGGAGCCGCCGCGGGCACCCCTCTGCTGGACGTGAGTCCCTGCATCAAAGATCTCTTGGGGATCACGCCCGCGGAATGGATCGCTCGCTACGATCACCGCGACGAGCGGATCCATCCGGACGACCGCGAGCGCGTCATGAGCGCGCAGGCGGACTCGATCGAAACCGGCGACCCGTTCCGTGTCGAGTACCGGGGCCTCCACCGCGACGGCAGCGTCGTATGGATCCGGGAAGAGGCGGTCCTGATCCGTGGCGACGACGAGGCCCCGCGCTACTGGCTCGGCATCCTGATGGACCAGTCGGAGCTGATCCAGGCACAGGTCGGGCTTCGCGACGCCCGATCGATGTACGGCGCGCTCGTCGAGCAGATCCCGGCGATCGTCTACGTGGACGTCGCCGACGACTCGATGGTGTCGACCTACGTGAGCCCGCAGATCGAGGACATCCTCGGCGTCTCCCCCGAGCGCTACCTCGCGGAACCGGACCTCTGGACGTCGATGCTGCACCCGGACGACCGCGCACGCGCGCTCGAGACGTACACGCGCGGCCGCGACGCGGGTGAGCCGCTCACGATGGAGTACCGGTTGATCGCGCCGGACGGGCGGGTCGTGTGGTTCCAGGACAGCGCCGTGGTCCTCAAGGATGAGGCGGGCAAGCCCACCTCCGTCCAGGGCGTGATGCTCGATGTGACCGAGCGCAAGCAGGCCGAGGAGCGCCTCGCCTACCTCGCGTACCACGACCACCTGACGTCGCTCCCCAACAAGGCGATGTTCGACGAGCTCCTCGAGCTGGCGATCGCGCGTGCGGATCGCAACGAGCAGGGCGTTGCCGTGCTCGCCCTCGACGTCGACAACTTCAAGCTCGTGAACGACTCCCTCGGTCACGAGGCCGGAGACCGGTTGATCGCGGCGCTGGCGGAGCGACTGCGCGAGGCGACCCGCGACACCGACCTGATCGCGCGCCAGGGCGGCGATGAGTTCCTCCTCCTGCTCGCGGATCTGGATCCGTCACCCGGCTTCGGAGGCCGCGACGGCGTGACGCTCGCGGCGGTGCACGTGGCCCAACGCGTGCAGGAGATGCTGCGCGCACCGTTCGTCCTGGACGGGACGGAGCTCTACGCGACGGTCTCGATCGGGATCGGCCACTATCCCGCCGACGCCGCGGACGCGGGACAGCTCCTGCGCAACGCGGACGCCGCGATGTTCCGCGCCAAGCAGGCGGGACCCGGCGGCTACGTCGTCCATCGCGCCGACGACACCGACGCACGGAGCAAACTCTCGCTCTCGACCCGGTTGCGCAAAGCGGTCGACCAGCAGAGCTGGATGCTCCACTACCAGCCGCTGATCGACCTCGTGACCGGCGACATGTTCGGCGTCGAGGCGTTGATCCGCTGGCCGGATCCAACCGGGAGCCTCGTCCCGCCGGGCGAATTCATCCCGCTCGCCGAGGAGATGGGCCTGATCGACGCGATCGGCGGATGGGTGGTGGACGAGATCGGTCGTCAAGACGCCCTGTGGCGCGACCAGGGGATCGAACTCGAGATCGGGTTCAACCTCTCGCCCCGGCAGCTCTGGCAAGACGACCCGGTCGGGCGGATCGCGCGGCAGATCCGCGACGCCGGGATCGACCCCGGGCGCATGACGGTCGAGATCACGGAGTCGACGGCGATGAACGACCCCGATCACACCCTCGATGTGCTCCACGGATTCAAGGACGAGGGGGTGCGACTCGCGATCGACGACTTCGGGACGGGGTATTCGTCCCTGTCCCGACTGCGCTACATGCCCGTGGACGTACTCAAGATCGACCGTACGTTCATCCGCGAGGTCCACTCGGACGTCCAGAGCGCGAGCATGGTGTCCGCGATCATCGCGCTCGCGTCCAACCTCGGGATGCAGCCGCTCGCAGAGGGCATCGAGACCGAAGACGAATGGCGGTTCCTCGCGGACCGTGGGTGCCCGTTCGGACAGGGGTTCTTCTTCTCCAGGCCCGTGCCGGCCGAGCAGATCACGGCGATGCATCGCCGGTCCGGCCTCCACGTCGTGGAGGACGGCCTGGCGATGTGAGCACGCGTCTCACGCCCGCTTGGGCGGGCGGAACGCGCTGCGACGGCCTTTCGGCCCGCCGCGGAACACGGTCCTCGGCGGCACCACCTTCATCCCCTCGTGCTCGAACTCTTCGTGGAGCTCGAGCCGGGCGGCCATCCGCGACACGTCGCCCTGCTGCTGCGGCGTGACGAACGTGATGCTGGTCCCCGCGCGGCCGGCGCGCGCCGTCCTGCCGACGCGGTGCACATACGCCTTGTCGTCCAGCGGCGCATCGTAGTTCACGACCAGCATGATGTCGTCCAGATCGAGCCCACGCGCCGCGACGTCCGTCGCCACCAGGACGCCGACGTGTCCATCGGCGAACCGCTTCAGCGAGCGGTCCCGCGCCTCCTGCCGCATGTCGCCGTGCAGCGCGAGCGCGGGGACCCCCTGCGCATGGAGCCTCCGGGCCAGCTCGTCGACCGCGCGCTTGGTGTTGACGAAAACGAGCGTGAGCCCGTCCTGCGCCTCGGCGAGCTCCTTCAGCGTCGACAGCTTGTCGTGCAGCGGCACCGAGATGAACCGGTGGTCGGCTTCCTCGACGACCGCGCGGTCGTACCCGCCGACCTCGTGCAGCACGGGATCGCGGGTGTAGACCTCCGCGATCCGCCCGACCGCGCCGTCGAGCGTGGCCGAGAAGAACATCGTCTGGCGGTCCCTCGACAAGCGGCGAACGATCCGGTCCACCTGTGGCTGGAACCCCATGTCGAGCATCCGGTCGGCTTCGTCCAGGACGAGCACGCGGATCCCGTCGAGCCCGACGAGCGCGCGGGTCGCGAGATCGTCGAGCCGGCCCGGCGTGGCGATCAGGACGTGGGCGCGCTCGACGCCGCGGGCCTGCTCCCGGACGTGGGTGCCGCCGTAAACCGCCTTCACGCGGAGACCCTTCGCCGCGGCGATGTCGTGGAAGTCCGCGCGCACCTGCTGGGCCAGCTCCCGCGTGGGCACGAGCACCAAGGCGGCGGGCAGTGGTGACGCGTTCGGATCGAGGCGTTCGACGATGGGGAGCGCGAACCCGAGCGTCTTGCCCGACCCCGTCTTGGAGCGGGCGAGCGTGTCCCGGCCGGCCCGCGCGTCTTCCCACACCATCGACTGGATCGGGAACGGCTCGACGATCCCGCGGTCAGCCAGCACGCGCGCGACCTCGTCCGATACGCCGAGATCGCGGAAGCCTGACGATAGGTCGCTCACTCAGGAAAGGTTACCGCGGACCGGTTCACAGCTCGAAGGCGCCGTCGAACGCGCCGACGAGGTGCGACACGATCAGGAGCTGCGCGAGGGCGAGGGCTTCGCTACGCTCCTCGCCCCGGCCCAGGTGCCGCACCACGCCGATCCGGTCACGACGGAGCCGCTCGTCCGGGTGCAGGCTCGACCACAGCGCCTCCTCGAGCTCGGCGCCCACCGCCGGCGGGCAGTCTCCGTCGATCTCGAGCAGGCTGAGCGGGCCGCGCCGATCCGTTCGCGTCGACCAGCGAACCGACTTAACGCCTCGGGCGCGGCCTCGGGCGCCGATGGACCCGAGGACCTCGCGGAGCGCGGGGAACGGCAGCGTGGGGCGGACGAGCAGCCGCACCGACAGATGGCCGTCGTCCTCGGCGGCGGTGCGGTGGAACCGGACGATCACGTCGGCGTGGTCCCGTTGGGGACGGATGTGCTGTGCGACGTCGCGTTCCCGGCGGTGGAGTTCCTCGACGACCTCCCTGGGCGAGTAGCCGCGCTCGAACACGTCGCGCTCGAGCTTCCATCGATGGCGAAGCTCCTCCTCCGGCTCGAGGAATACGGCGACGTCGATCGCGTCGCGGACCCCGCGATCGATCAGCGGCAGCAACCCCTCGACGATCACGATCTCTCCGGGTGCGACGTGTTCCTCCGGCCCGAACGAGCCGGTGTGGTGGTCGTACGTGGGCTTCGTCACGGTCCGCCCGGCGGCGAGCTCACGGAGATGATCGGCCATGAGGTCCATCCGGTTGGCCTCGGGCGCGAGCGGTGTCACGCCGATCGCCGCGCGCGTCGCGCGATCGAAACGGTGGTAATCGTCGGTGCAGACCCGACCCACACGGTCGACGCCGAGGATGAACTCGGTCCCGTGCGACAGCGTCGACTTCCCCGAAGCGCTGTCACCGGCGAGTGCGAGCAGCAGGGGTCGGAGCCCGGTGGCCGCGGTCGCGGCGACGCGCGGCGCGATCGACGGGATCGTCGGGTCCATGGGACCGGCGAGGGTACCGCGCGGTTGCGGGGCGGCGGTAGCCGCCCCGCACCCGCGCGACAGCCTGGCGGTACGCTGGAGAGCGACGCCGGGACTCGGGCCGGGACTCGGGCCCGGAACCTGGGCGGGAAAACTGGGAGGACATCAGCGTGGAAGATCGCACCCAGCTCTGGAACGACTTCGCTCGCCAGATCGCGATCGACAGCCTTCGAGCGACCACGGCGGCGGGGTCCGGACACCCGACGTCGTCGATGTCGAGCGCGCACCTCCTGGCGGTGCTGTTCGCGGATCATCTCCGGTTCGACGTGAAGGATCCTGCGTATCCGCTGAACGATCGGTTCATCATGTCCAAGGGCCACGCCGCGCCCGGGCTGTACGCGACGCTCAAGGGAGTCGGCGCATTCGGGGACGACGAGCTCCTGACGCTCCGCAAGCGGGGATCGCCCCTGGAGGGTCATCCCGCGCCCATCTCCGAGATGCCGTGGGTCGACGTCGCCACGGGCTCGCTCGGGCAGGGCCTGGCCGTCGGGCTGGGGATGGCGCTCGCGATGCGGATGGACGGGACGGATTCGCGCGTCTGGGTGCTCCTGGGCGACTCGGAGATGGCCGAGGGCTCGGTCTGGGAGGCGATGGAGGCGATCGGGTTCCACGGTGCGGACAACGTGACCGCGATCCTGGACCTCAACCGGCTCGGGCAGCGCGGCCCGACGATGCACGGCTGGAACGCCGACGTCTTCCGCGACCGGGCGGAGGCGTTCGGGTGGAGCGCCCGTGAGATCGACGGTCATGACGTCGGCCAGATCGATCGTGCCTACCGCGACGCGGTCGCCGACGACCGACCGACGTTCATCGTGGCTCGGACGCAGAAGGGCCACGGCGTGTCGTTCCTGGCGGACCGGGAGGGGTGGCACGGCAAAGCCGTCCCCGAGGATCAACTCGCGGCCGCGGTCGAGGAGCTGGGAGGGACGCCGAACCTCATCGTGACGCCTCCGTCTCCGGCGGAGTACCGACCGACGCCGATCGTGAGGGAGTCGCCCGCGGTCCCGGCCCCCATGTACGACGGGCCGGTCGCCACGCGCAAGGCGTTCGGGGAAACGCTCGCGTGGCTCGCCCGTCACCGGCCCGACCTCGTGGCCCTCGACGGCGAGGTCAGCAACTCGACGTACACCGAGGACCTCGAGAAGGTCGCGCCCGAACGCTTCGTCGAGGTCTACATCGCGGAGCAGACGATGGTCGGCGCGGCGACCGGACTCCAGGCGCTCGGGAAGACCGCGTTCGCGGCGACGTTCGGCGCGTTCTGGACGCGGGGGGCTGACCAGGTCCGGATGGGAGCCGTGAGCCGGGCGGACCTCCGCCTCTGCGGATCCCACGCCGGGATCTCGATCGGCGAAGACGGGCCGTCGCAGATGGCGCTCGAGGATCTGGCGCTCTTCCGCGCGATCAACGGGTCGACCGTGCTGTATCCGGCGGACGGACCGAGCACCGTCAGCCTCGTCACGGCCATGTGCGACCTGACGGGGATCTCCTACGTGCGCACGACCCGTGAGGCGACCCCGATCCTCTACCCGGACGAGCGCGACTTCCCGATCGGCGGCTCGAAGACGCTCGCCTCGACGGAACACGATGCGGTGACGCTGGTGGGCGCGGGGATCACGGTGCACACCTGCCTGGCGGCGCACGACATCCTCGGGTCCGAGGGGATCTCGAGCCGGGTGATCGATTGCTACAGCGTCAAGCCGATCGATGCCGCTTCGCTCCGCACGGCGCTCGACGAGACCGAGCTCCTCGTCGTCGTCGAAGACCATCGGGTCGAAGGCGGGCTCGGGGATGCCGTCCTCGGCGCGCTCGCCGCGACCGGTCCGCTCCGCGGACGGGTGCTCAAGCTCGGGGTGATCGACATGCCCGGCTCTGCGACCCCGGAGGAGCTCCGCGCGTGGGCGGGCATCGACGCCGACGGGATCGTGCGCGCGGTCGGAGACGTCCGGCGGGGCTGAGCGCTCAGGCGGACCGCAGGGCTTCGGCGCCCGGGATCCCGCCGAACGCGAACGCGATGATCTCTTCCGGCGGAACGGGTTTCGAGAAGAAGAAGCCCTGACCCAGGCGGCATCCGCGCCCGCGGAGGAAATCGAGTTCCTGGGCGGTCTCGATGCCTTCGGCGAGCGTCACCATGTCGAGACCGTTCGCGAGCTGGAGGAACGCGCTGACGATCGCGCCGGACTGCGGATCCTGATGCACCTGGCTGACGAAGGACCGATCGATCTTGAGGACCTTGACGGGCATCTCGCGGAGGCGCGAGAGCGAGGAATATCCCGTTCCGAAGTCGTCGATCGCGATCGAGAACCCGGCCGCGTGCAGATCCGACAGGACCTCCTGCGCGCGATCGGGGTCCATCATCGCGGAGGACTCCGTCACCTCGACCAGGACCCTGGAGGGATCGACGCCGCCGGTCTGGAACTCCCGCTGGATCCGGAG